>NZ_BJWE01000046.1 GCF_007990205.1 Pediococcus parvulus
TAGTGGGCACGACTTGGAGCCACAAGCCACTTCCCCAAGCTCGGCTTTTATCTAAGCGAAACCCGCTAAGATAAACGACACTACTGAGCCCATTTGCTTCCAGATTAAGTGAGACGCAGGACGGCAGTTAAACTATTTTTTTAGAGACTGAATCGTTTAACATCAGTTATTGAAGTAGTTTTGATACTTTCAGCTTTCAGTTTTAATCATAAATTTCATCATTTTGCATATAAATCAGTTCGTCATTTGAAATTTGTTCGTACAGAGCTGATGCAAGCTCACGGGTAAGTTTATTTTCAGTAAGTTGGTTTTGAACATAGTTATATTCAAACTGAAATGCCTTAATAAACAGTTCTTCTTGGATTTCATTACTGTTTGAATTATTTTGATAGCGACGATGGCGTTCGCGGTAATACCGTTGGACGATCGAGATATCCGTGCGACTTTCTTTATTTACCTTAGGACTTTTTAAATATTTAAACACTTCTTGAGTTGCACGATTTTCTATTTCGACGATTGTGTCATGTTTACTCTTGAACTTCTTCATTAATTTAGGGTTATGTTTCATTTGTTGTTGGGCTATTTTGATTTTTCTGCTATGCGTTAATCGTTTGAAAAAATAGATGAACCGGTAAGCAATTTGACGCCAAATGCTTTTCAAAACACTATTATCAGAATGGGCATCTCGGGTTAACATGGTGCGTTGATAGAGGCGGCGTTCTTTTTCTGTGATGTCTTCATTTGCCACCATTTCGTCTAGAACATCATTTTCAACATCGCGAGTCTGGGCAAATAATTGTCTTAAAATCCGTCTGCTTTCAATTTTTTCTGGCTTATTTTGACTATGCAAAGTCGAAATAACAGCTTGAGTTTCCAAGGGGTCTTCGTTTAATTCGGTTATTTTTTGAATCGCATAATTAATCATTTTTCTGCGTGCAGAATTGGCGTCTTCCCATAAAAAGGGTTCTTTTTGACGAGGAAGCAAAGCTGGTAAAATTAAAGAAGGAACTAACATACTTAAAATGATTACAATGCTGGCAACAAATAAAAGATCATTTCTGTATGGAAAGACCGTGCCATGCAGCGTCAAAGGCAATGAAAAGGCAAGTGCTAACGTAATTGTTCCATGAATACCACTTAACGCAATGATCCAGCAATTTGTGTTTTTATATTCCGGGCGGACACGAATAGTGGCAAATCCCATGCGCAACCATAAATATCGCAAAATGGTCATTAAAGCATAAAGCAAGATGCTTAATCCCATCAAAAATAGCAGAAAGCTATTGTTCCGATAAGAGATGTCGGCAATAACGGTTGGTAAAGACACGCCCAACAGCACAAACACAAACCCGTTCAAGTTGTCTGAGAGGACTTCCCAGGTGGTGTTGCTGACAACCTGTATCTTGGTTGAAGTAAGCCGTAGACGCCCTTCTTGGACGCCGTGAACAAGTCCTGCAGCCACTACAGCTAAGATTCCGGAGACATGTGCTAATTCCGCAATAAAATAGACGAAAAATGGCATCAAAATTCCTAAGGTGACGATGACGGAAGAATTATCCATTCGGTGACTGATTAAAAAAGTTCTCAGGGAGACCAATAAACTTCCCAAAATCATGCCTAACAGTAAACCACCTAAAAAAACATATGAAAAATCAAAAAAACCAAAAGTAAACGAAAATTTTCCCGTTGTAAAAGCCTGCAAAGCTAAATCAAAAATTACGATTCCAGAAGCATCATTGAAAAGTGACTCATTTTTTAAAGTTTGCATGGCCTCTTCTGGCATTTCAATGTTGGCGGTAACTGAAGAAACAGCGACAGCATCGGTTGGTGTGATGATGGCTGCTAACGCAAAAGATAGGGGCAGTGCCAATTCAGTTAATGTTAAGTGAGTGACAACGCCGACGATACTGATGGTCACTAAAGCAAGACCAACGGCAAGTGACAGTGTGGTGGAAAAAGAACGTCGCAGAGCACGCATGTTAGTGTTCAGGCCATCATAAAACATTAGTGGTGCTAAAACGATGAGCATAAAGAGATCCGGATTCATTGTGTAATGACGATAATAAGGCACAACAAATGCCACAAGCAGGCCGATTGCTATTTCAATAAAGGCAAGGGGAACTTGTGTGAGTTTGCTGGCAATAATATTTGAAATTAGTACCGCAATCACAAGAACTAAAACTAAAACGACGATTTCCATGTGGTTCACTCCCAAAAGTTATCTGAATCTAGTTTACCATATGGGTTGGTAAATATTTGACTGGTAAGTCTTGAAACAGGTTGTTAAGGACTGAAAAGAGTTGCAATCAAATTATGATTGCAACTCTGGTTATCCCTAATTTTATTAATTTTGAGAAAAAAGTTCGGAAAAGTATGTCATGAACCGTTTGAGATAGGTGTCTTGATTGACCGTTAAAGCGACAGATACATTAGGGTGTTGATCGGTTAATCGAGCTGGATCACCAATGGTTCGACCCCACATTTCTTTAGTTGTATCCACAAACATATTGATATCAAGTGTTGAAACTAAACTTGGATCCAAAGCGACTCCAACTGCCAGAGGATCATGAAGGGCACAGCCATGGAGATGAGGACTGGTAATTTTATAAACATCAATGTAATAATCCACAATATCTGCGAACTTTTCTCCGGCAACAGTGTTTAATTTGCGCCATTGCGCGGTTTCATTTTTAGTTAAAAGGGTTCGTAAAGTGACATCGAGGCCAACCATCGTGATGTTCAAGTTGCTTTCAAAAACTTGGTCAGCAGCAGTTGGATCTTGATTTATATTGGCTTCTGCTACTGGTGACACATTTCCTGGAACGGTTAGTGCGCCACCCATTAAGGTCACATTACCAATTTCGTTTTGGATTTCTGGGGCTTGTTTCAATGCCTTTGCTAAATTAGTCAAAGGACCAGTGGGAACTACGATCAGATCTTTGCCATAGGTATGGGCAGATTCAATTAAAAAATCCACGCCAGATTTAGTTTCTGGTTGCCGTTTGGCGGTGGGGAGTGAAACTTCACCGATTCCATTTTTACCATGGATTTGTGCACTGATCGGCATCACTTCAAAATGAGTGGTTGTGGAAGAGTGTGATTCCCCAAGGAAAACGGGGACATCCTGTTGACCAAGTAGTTCGAGAATTTTCAAACTGTTTTGGGCTGACAATGGAGTTAACACATTTCCATATGAAGAAACAATTCCAATCAAATCAACATCTGGAGCAGCTACTGCGTATGCAATGGCCATTGCGTCATCAATACCAGTATCTAAATCTAAGATCATTTTGCGTGTCGCCATGAGGAGCCTCCCAAATTTTATTGTTGGTACACCATAATCATACGAAATAACGAATCTAAATACAATTTAAATTTGTCTTTTTGAGTGACAAATTTAAAAATCAACACTGACTGAAAATCGTGTTAAAATTGAACAGTTATCTTACGTAAAGAAAGAAGGATAAAACGTGTCTGACATTTATGATATTACAATTATTGGTGGTGGTCCTGCAGGAATGTTTGCGGGCTTTTACAGTGGCTTGAGAACAGCCAAGGTGCAAATTATTGAAAGCCTATCCCAACTTGGAGGGCAAGTAAGTGCGCTTTATCCAGAAAAATATATTCATGATGTGGCGGGTTTTACAGGGATCAAAGCAAATGAATTAATTGAGAAATTGCATAAACAATTAAGCCAATTACCTGTTGATGTGCGGTTAAAAGAAACGGTTACTGACCTTATCCAACAAGAAGATGGCTATAAAGTAGTGACTAACCGCGGAACTTATGAGTCAAAAGCCATCATTATTGCTACCGGAGTTGGGGCGTTTAGTCCGCGTCGCTTGGCAGTTGAGGGTGCTCAAGAATTAGAAGATCAGCATATTTTTTACACAATCTCGGATCCGCGTCGTTTTCAAGATAAAACAGTTTTGATAGCTGGCGGAGGTGATTCAGCGATTGATACTGCCTTAATGTTGCAAGAAACGGCTAAACATGTGTATTTAATGCACCGGCGAAATCAGTTTCGGGGGATGGAACACAGCGTTGAATTACTTGAAAAATCTGAGGTTGAACTATTAACTCCATTTTTAATAAAGGAAATTGAACAAACAAATGAGCACCTTTTACTGACAATGAAAGAAGTGAAGGGGGAGCGTCTTTTACAAAAAGAAGTTGATGATGTGATCGTTAACTATGGTTTTATTTCAAACAATAAAACAATTAAGCAATGGCAAATTCAGCCTGAACAACACCACCGAATGTTTACGGTGGATCGTCAAATGAAAACGAATCTTCCGTTAATTTATGCAATTGGTGATGGCGTTGATTATGAAGGTAAACTTGACTTAATTGCGACCGCGTTTGCTGAGGGACCAATGGCAGTTAGTGCTATCATGAAGGAATTGTATCCCGACCGTCGTGGCCCATTGCATAGTACGTCGATGGAACTTTAAAGAGTAAAAAACGAGCCCCAACCAAAACATATGTTTTGGTTGGGGCTCGTTTTTAGTTTAGTTGATTCAGTTAGCTTAACTATCGTTTGTCGCGTCTTTGTTAGTCATCAGAATTAGAATCTGGGTTGGTAATTTGGATTCGATTATTCTTAGACTTAGAGTGGGTTGCTTCTGGCGCATCAGTTTTATACAAATCCTCTAAAGAACGATCACGGTTTTTAGAGTACATTGAGGTCGACTTCAGACCAAGTTTCTTTTGAATATTAAGTTCTTTTTGAAGCCCATTTGCATAGTTATAAAGCTGTGAATTAACAGCTTTAAAGCCCTTAGGTGTGTAGAATCGTAACAAATTTTTCTCGTTTAACGAGTCAGACATACTAAGTTGCTTGTTAACTTTTTTCTGATCCTTTGCAATTTGCTTTTTCAAAGTCTTATTCGGCGTCACAATCTGGCCGGTACTGTTATCGTAAATAGTCCCGCTGATCGAGGTGTAGTTTGGTGTAATGAAATCCTGATTTCTAAAAGCAACCACTTGATCGTGTTGTGATGAGAAAAGGTCCGTTCCAAATAACATGTATTTCTTGGAGTTGATCCCAAGAAGATGCAAAAGAGTTGGAAGAACATCAATTTCGCCCGCGTACTCTTTGTTAATGCCACCATTTTTGACACCAGGGACATGAATCATGAGAGGTACACGCTGCAACTGAGTATTATCCCAATCCGTCCAATTATCGACGGGGTCGCTGCCGTATGACTTGAAGTGACTGGAATCTTGACTAAAGGTCTTGGCTAAATTCTTATTTGCTGAGTTAGAAATCCCGTAATGATCGCCATATAAAATAATTACAGAGTTATCATAAAGGCCTGACTTCTTTAAGAAAGTGAAGAATTCTTTGACAGATTGATCAAGATAATTTGCCGTTCTGAAATAGTTATTTACGGAAGTATTGCCTGTGTCTGGAACCTTAAAACTGGAATCTTCTTTATCTAAGTCAAACGGAAAATGGTTGGAAACTGTAATATATTTAGCGTAAAACGGCTGTTGCAAGTACTGCAAGTATTTAATGGAATCCTTAAAGAGTAACTTATCCTTTAAGCCATAACCGGTCGATTTATCACCTGACGTATCAAAATAACTAGCGGAGAAGAAGTACTGATAACCCATATTCTTATAAACGTTGTTACGATTCCAGAAACTGGCTACATTACCATGGAAAACAGCTGAAGAATAGCCTTGTTCTTGTTTTAAAATGGCTGGAGCCGCTTGGAAAGTTTGATCGGTACCAAGCTGGGCAAACAAGGAGCCTTGAGACAGCCCAAACGTGCCGGTTTCGAGCATGTTTTCGGCATCACTGGTTTTTCCTTGACCAACTTGATTAAAGAAATTCGAAAATGAGTAGGTGCTCTTGCTGTGATAAATTTTATTCAAAAACGGTGTGACAGTTTGACCTTCAACCTTGTCATCAATCAAAAATTGTTGAAAACTTTCTAAATGAATGACAATGACATTTTTACCTTTGGCGATGCCATAATATTTTTTATTGGATTTTGCATAATGACCACGGACATATTTTTTAACGGTTTTAAGTTCGCTCTTAGTTGCACTGGAACGCATTTTGCTCGTTTGTTCCGTTTTGGCACCATCGTAAACTGTGAACGCATCAAGTCCGAGGTACTTGACGATGTAGGTGCGATCAAAAGTTCGCGTGATTAATTGCGGACGATCAATTTCAGCGAACATTAAGTTAAAACCAAAGAGAAGAACCGAAAGTGAAGTTACTTGGAATCCGAGTCGTTTTGGTAAAGGATTTCTGTCAAATTTGATTTTGCGCATGAGCATCAAAACTAAAATAATGACGAGGTCCAACCAAAATAGCAAATCATGGGGCTGCGTTAGCGCTAATGAGCTCCCACTTAATCCCTGATCTACTTTGGAATACCCTAGCATTGTATTGATTGTCATGAAATCGGAAAATTCACGATAGTAAATGACATTGAGATAAAGTAAAAGAGAATTTCCAAAATCAATTAATATAATCAGTGGATAAAAAAACTTGGCTCGCTTCGCGTACAGCGCAAGGCCGAATAGTAAGAAGGTAATTGCCAAGGGATTTATTAGCATGATAAACCATTGAAAAACGCCGGAAACCCCTAAAGAAAAATCGGCGAAATAGGCGAGAAGTGTTTTCAACCAGAAAAGGAATACTAGAAGAAAGAAAAAGCCCATTCGGGTGTTGATTTTTGAAATAAATTGCTTCATTTTTTGATTGCTAACCTTCCTGTGAATATCTTTTTTCCTTACGATTTGATTCACAAATATAGAGTCATTTTAACATAATTTTATTAAGCAAATGCTTAAATTTAGGTTGAGTTTGTTTTTAGACCGTCAAAGAGTTTATAATTCAAAAATAAAAGGAATTTTTGATAGGTGATAGATTATGGAAATAAAAACAGCGTTTGGTAACGGTAATGCAGTCTATGATGATAGTATGAAAATCAGGACGGCTGTGTTTATTCATGAGCAGAAAATTGATGCTAGCATTGAACAGGATGAAAATGAAAACCGATGTTTGTATTATGTCGGCTACATTGAAAACAAACCAGTAACCACAGCAAGGGTCATTGCAACGAAGGAGGGAACCTTGGTGCAACGGGTTTGTACGCTCAAAGAATATCGACAGCAGGGCCTGTCTTCACAAATTTTTAGTGCGATTGAAAAAGACGCTAAAAGCAACAAGGTGGCTCAGGTATGGCTCTTTGCTCAAGACCACGCTCAAAAATTCTATTTAGAAAATGAATTTAAGGTTGTGGGCGATCAAGTGATGGAAGCAGGAATTGCCCATCATAAAATGATCAAGAAAATCAAGTAAAGTTTTAGGATTGAGATGAATGTATTGTGAGTAAAGTTCAACCCAGATATCAGGTGAGTTGGTTTACGATCTTATTTGTAATTGTGATTGGTGGGTTGCTGTGTTTTGCCACACAACATAATGCAGCTTTGTATAAAGCTCCAGTTGGTCAGATCATTAAGGTGACTAACGAAAAAAGGATTAAGCAGGTGGATAATTTTCATAATCACGATTATTCACAAAAGCAGATTTTAAAAGTCCGAGTTTTAAATGGA
This sequence comes from Pediococcus parvulus, assembly GCF_007990205.1. Taxonomy (GTDB): domain Bacteria; phylum Bacillota; class Bacilli; order Lactobacillales; family Lactobacillaceae; genus Pediococcus; species Pediococcus parvulus. The sequence continues at coordinate 7,579 of NZ_BJWE01000046.1, forward strand.
CAGTATCGAAACAAAACACTAAATGTTCAGAACACGTTTTCTGCTTCTAACGCAATGGATCAAGCATATCGTAAGAACCAGCAAATTTTTTTGGCTGTGCAAAAAAAGTCGGATCATAAACTACAAGCGACGATTACGGACTTGAAACGCGACACGTCAATTGTGTTTTTAAGCTTGTTGGCAATTAGCCTATTATTGCTAACGATGAAATTTAGCGGATTTATGGCACTTTTAAGCGTATTACTAAACGGTGTCCTATTTTTCTTGGCAATTAAACTCGATGTATTATTGCAAGGCACCAACGTTTTAGAAATTTTTGGAGTTTTAGCCTTTGGATTTGCCGGTTTAACGCTATTTTTAGTGCTTGGTAAAACCAAGCAGATGGTGGTTACTTTTGGAGCGACGATTTTAGGAACATTGGGATCGGTGTTAGTAACTTTAATTGTTCTCAATCTAACGCATGATCAAGGACTCCATTTTGAAACAATGGAGTATGTGACTCAAAGTCCTAAACCAGTGTTTATTGCAGAAACAATTTTGGGTTCATTGGGTGCAGTTATGGATGAATCCACAGATATAATTTCTAGTCTGTTTGCGGTCCACCGAGAAACGCCTGATTTGACGCACCGTCAGTTGTTTCTATCTGGCCGGGAGATTGGTAAATCCATAATGGGACCTTTGATTAATGTACTTTTCTTAATCTTTATGGCAGATACTTTTGCGATGATGGTGCTTTATTTACGCAATGGCGATAGCTGGGGTTATGCCTTCACCATGAATATGTCATTAGGAATGGTTCAAAGCTTGGTTAGTGGTATTGGTATTGTTTTAGCCATCCCTGCTGCCAGTTGGTTTGCAAGTAGTTTATTAAAAAGAGGTGACCGCGCATGAGCACAATTTCAGTGTTGGTGCTGATTCTCTTTGTGGCAATGGTTTTGGTTGGTGGGTTACAAGGACTAAAGTCATTTCTGAGTTTGGTAATTAACTTTGCCTTAATTTTTATGACGGTCGTTTTAATTGGACTCAATTTTCCGATTCTGGGAATAACTTTATTAAATGCCGTGATCATCCTGGCTGTGACAATTTATTTAGGGGATGATGATCCGCTAACAACTGAAACAGCTTTTTATGGGTCAGTTTTGGTTATGGTGTTGGTGGTTTTGCTCATCATTCCAATGGAGCACTGGGCTGTGGTTCAAGGATTTGGCAATGAGAATACTGAAGACCTTGAAGGAATGTCATTACTGGTTGGAATCAAATTTTTGGATGTGTCGATTGCAACCACCATTTTAAGTAGTTTGGGAGCCATTGCCGAAGCGGCCATTGCAATTTCAGCCGGGTTAGGTGAAATTCTGAGCCAAAACCCTGAAATTCCGGTAACTCGTTTATTTAAAGATGGTATGTCTGTGGGTAGACAGATTATTGGTACCACGTTTAACACGTTGTTTTTTGGTTTCTTTGGTGGCTTTTTAGGATTGTTCATCTGGTTTGAACGGCTAAATTATACGTGGGGCGAATTTGTGAATAATAAGATTTTTGTGTCAGAGTTACTAATGATTTTAATTTCGTTTATTGGTGTGATTTTGACAATTCCTGTCACTACTTGGGTGATGGAACTTAAGGTACAAAGAAAAAGAGCTAAGAAAATTGGGTAATTAAAAAGGCATCGCTTTAAGTGGCGATGCCTTTTTGTGATGGAAACTTTAATTTTTATCATAGGATAGGTGAAGTGCAGCTGTGATGCCAATTGGAAAGAGTAATCCCCAAACCAGTTGAGAAATAAATACGATTAAGGCAATTTGAATAAAAGAAAGTAATTGTGTAAACCCTAATGCTAGTAGTGGAATTAAAGTCATAATACCGATTAAAATTAGTAACGGGTCGAAGAAATTAATTGCGCTTAAGTAATTATCAGCAGTTGCACGAGTTGTTCTCAAAATTATGGGGATAAGAATTCCCAGACTTAAGCAACTTACAATCAAGCCAGAAATTATGGGAACATCAGCTAACAGTGGGGTTTTCAAAAGTAGGTTTGAGAACCAATTTGTTAATTGAAGACCACCCCAAAATGTAATTAAGAGACTGATGCTTGCATAAATGGCGAATAACGATTGTGAAATGATCAAAAGATACAAAATAACCAAACCAATTAGCCATGGAACCAGATGAGTGAGATCGTGATTCAAAGCCTGCTGTTGTTTTGCCACATCAACCGTTTCTCCTGAATAGTGCAGAAAACTTTTCGATAAAGAAGTTCCTGATAAGGTTACATTAGTCAGTTGTTGTACTTGTTTCAAAGTGCTGGTCGCTTTTATTGAAGCCGTTGTTTTGTTGAGTACAACTGAAATGGTGGTTTCCTTATTGTTAGATTCATTGAATTGACTAAGTGCATTTTTCATTGGATCAGTTCTTAAATCTACAGAAGTCATATAGAGCACGTTAAGAATTCCAGATTTACTCAAATTATCTAAGTAACTTTGTTCCCCAATTAAGTTCTGCTGAGCAATTTGGACGTTTTTACTGTCCTTTGTTAGGGCAACACCGGTAGTTTTAAGTACGGATTGGACTTTATCAAAATCATCAGTAACGCTTTGTTGATCATCTTCAACTTGAGAAATGTTGTCGGCGATGACGTTATTATTCGAACTAACCACGCCAATATTATGACGTAGTGTTTTTAAGTCACTAATCAGGTTTTTATTGTGGGTACTCAAAGAAGACAACGCCCGTTGAATGCCTGTTGAATTTCTAGAAGTCTTTCCCGAACGAATTGCGCGGTCAATTTCAGCTTGTTGCGACTGCATAGTTGTAATGTCAGTGGTTAATTCGTCGGCCTGATTGGCAACTTGTGAGCTTTGTGACTGAATTTTACTCAAATTAGTCGCATTTTTTGATAACTGCTTGAGTGCAGAAGTTAGATTTAAGTTTTTTAATTGTTTTTGTGATTTTTTTAGAGATTTTTGAGTGTTGGTCAAATTAAGATTAGCCGCCGAAAGTTGACTGGTAACGGAAGCTAGCTGCTTGTTGACATACAAATTGGTCAGTGAAATACCACTTGGCTGGGCTACTGAATAAACGTTGGCCACATTCTTATTTGCCTTTAGTTTTTGTGTTAGCTGATTGAGAGTTGCCATATTTTTTGTAGTTGTGATTGGTTGTTTGTTGGTGAGCGTAATTGTGATTGGCGAGACTTTACCAACTGGATAGTGACTAGTAATCACCGACGCGCCAACTTTTGCCTGACTTAAGAATGGTGTGTCAACCACGCTGGACCAGTTTAACGGTGTCATTTTAATCAAACTGACTAGCAAAACGAGAATGAAAATACTTATCAAACTAATTAGGGAACGCTTTTTACCTAAAATAGCACTTGAATGCCAGAAACTGAAACTAGGATTAAGACTTTTTCCATTTCCAGGCCAGAAAAACAGATCATCTAGAAATTCGGTGAAAGCCGGCATCAAGGTGTAAAAGGCTATCCAAACTAAAGTGATGGAGACGGATAGTATCCAAAGAGAACGGAGAGTAGTATTTCTTGCTAAAAGCAATAAACTACTTAGCGCAATTATTGGCACAATGCTAAGTAAGGTGGGTAGCCAAGAATCCCAATAACTCTTTCTAACTGCATTCTGATTTTCATAGTGGTCACAATAGAAACGATAAAAAACAGTTGCAGCGATTGGAAATAAACCGAAACTTACCACTAGTATGATTGTATTCGTGTACGCTGTGTAAGGCATACTTAAGAAGCGAGTTGCCAGTGTCGCGATTGAAAAGCTTGATAGATAAATAATCCCAGAAAGTAATAGGGTAATTAAAGGCACCAAAACCGAACGGAAAATTAGACCAAGAATGAGCACAACGAGAATGCAACTAATAACAATCACAAGCTTATTGGCCGCCTGCGTAGCCTGTACACGGGCAATTTGAAGCACATCATTACCAGTTATGTACGCATGAACTCCCGTTGTTTGGATTAAGCTATAAATCTGGGGAATTAAGATATGAAACTGTTTTTGAGATTCTTTAAAATGAAGAATACTGAGTTCCGTTGACTTATCAGTTGAGTTTAGCCGATGGGCGGCATTAGAATCATTTCCAGCTTCGATTGATTTAAGTCCTAGAAACTTTTGGTTAGCTTTTAGTTTCTTCTGATTTTCTTGAATAGCTTTCCGCTGCTTTGTACTTAGAGTACCATTTGAATTTGTGTACACTATGGTGGCACTAGGGGCGTCCTTTGTAGGCAATTGTTGACTAAAGCTGGAATTCCAGCTTAACGAGTTGGGCAGCAAAATAATCATACCGACCAAGAGAATAAACCAGGTGATTAAACTTGCTATTTGAAGGGTATTTTTCTTTTGCATCATATTTTCATTCCTTATGTAATTACGTATTTATTAATTTAAGTTTAACATATGAAAATTGCCAGAATCAGCGCTAAATCAAACTCTATGAATTAAATACGCTTTTAATCAAAAATTATTTTTTAAAAAAGTTATTGAAGTTCAAAACTAAAAGAACAATTAAAATCAAAATAATTGTAATAAAAATGGTAATCTCCCAGCCTAAAACAGAATGACTGAAAGGAATTAACACATTTTGACCAAAGAAGCCAAAAACAATTGAAGGGACAGCTAGGACTATTGAGAAGACTGTCAAAAATTTCATTGTATTGTTTAGGTCACTGTCCAAAATGTTTGAATTGGCGCTTGCAACCCGTTCAATAATATCTGTTGCTAACTGGGCCATTTCTTCTCCCTGTTGGGATTCAACTATGACATCTTCAAGTTGTTCGTGTTGATCCTTGGTCATTTGAATCTCTTGCATCCGATTCATACTAGTTAAAAGGGCATTATTTGTTTTCAATGAAGTTAAATAATAAACCAAACTAGTTTCAAGATGAAGCATATCTGAAATTGAACGGCGAGAAATTCGATGAAGCATGGTTTTTTGAATCTGTTGTCGCTGCCGATTAATGTTGGTCACAGCGTCGAAATATTGGACAGATAGTTTGTATAATGTCCGAAAAATAATTGTTAAAGGCGTGACTTCATTTTTAGCATGGGCCAAAGCAGAAGACAGTTGTTGATCAAAGAGCTTCTCTACAAATTCGGTTGAAGTTCGCGTGAAGGTCAAAATATAATCATTAACCAACATAATCCCAATTGGTTCGGTACTACCACTATCGGTGATATCCTTTGATAGGACATCAAAAATGATAAGAAAAATGTTGGCATCACGATCAGTTTCAATCCGAGCGCGTTCATTAGGGTCAATGGCATAACCTAACATTTCTTCAGTTACTTGATAATGATGAATAATTTTTGCAATTTCAGCTTGCGTCGGTTGGTTAATGGCGACCCAGGTATGCTGTGAATTAATCTTTTTTTCGGAAATCATTGTTGTAGCCTCACTGGAAATTTCTAAAGTTCATTTAAGCTAATTTTAGTCCATCGTGGCCCGTGCGTCTATGTAGGAAAGAAAAGAAAGTTTAAATTGAAGAATATTTACGTTGGTTTGAGTTGGTTGTGGTATTATTTTATGCATGGAAAGGAGCACTAACGATGCAATTACTTTCAAAACTATATGGCCCTTTTTTTAATCTGCATAATTGGGAAACGGTGTTAACATCTAGCAGTGACTGGATGATTATTTTGTCACTGATCATGATTGAATGTTTATTGTCGGTTGACAATGCCGTTGTTTTGGCAACTCAAACACAAGCTTTAACGAACTTAAAAGAACGAGAGAAATCTCTATTTTATGGACTTTGGGGAGCCTATATATTTCGTTTCTTAGTCATTGGAATTGGTACGTATCTCATTCACATCTGGGAAATAAAAATAATTGGGGCACTCTATCTCCTTTATATGGTGTATCGCTATTTTGCGCCCAAACAAAAAAAGAAAGAGTCTTCTTCAAAGGTTACATTAAAAAAAGAAGGTCACTTATCGTTATTTTGGTCGGTAGTTCTTCAAATTGAAATGATGGATATTATATTTTCAGTAGATTCTGTTTTGGCATCACTAGCAATTTCGTCTAATCCTGTTATCGTCTTGCTTGGTGGCATGATTGGAATTTTGTGTATGCGGGGAATCGCAGAAGTCATTATGAATGTCATGCGTAAAATACCAGAGCTGGAAACCATGGCTTACTTTTTAATTGCGATTATTGGAATTAAGCTATTTGTCTCCATTCCATTAATTGGTTGGGAAATTCCGTCTGGGATTTTTGCCGGCATTGTTGTGGCCGCTGTTTTGATAACGTTGGTCGTACATTATGTCCGGGTGAAAGTGCAAAAATGATGATTGTGCGGCAAAGCGCCTTGTTCCGCTCACTTTTTTTAGGACAGCTTCACCAGGCAGCCTCATAATCATAAGCAAGATTCCTGCGGGATTACGATCCCGCCTCCATCTCACTTATGATTATGTGGCAAAGCGCCTTGTTCCGCTCACTTTTTTAGGACAGCTCCTTGTGGCAGACCCATCGAGATAATCATGCCTAAACGCGCGATCACGATCGCTCGACCGGCACACCT
>NZ_BJWE01000047.1 GCF_007990205.1 Pediococcus parvulus
CCACGTCTCCAAACTCGGCCTTTATCTAAGCGAAACCTGCTAAGATAAACGACACTACTGAACCCATTTGCTTCCAGAGTAAGTCTAATGTTTGCAATCAACACACTGATATAGTAATTTTGATACTCTCAATAAATAAACAAAAAAATCCACTACCTGCCAAAATTTTTGGCGGTGGTGGATTTTTGCTTATGGATATTTTAGGTGCTGAAAAAAGTGGAGTTAACTTTTTGAACTAGGTATAAATGCCTCTCTAAATTTCAAAATATTCGTACAAATCATCGATCGTCAGCTTCTGTTTGTCTTCACCAGAAACGTCGATTTTAATCTGGCCCTTGTCCAAAACAATCAAACGATTACCATATTTTAAAGTATCTTCCAAATGGTGGGTGATCATCAAACAAGTTAGTTTATCCTCTTTGATTCGATCGTCAGTAGCCTGCAATAACTCTTGGCTAGTTTTGGGATCCAGAGCAGCTGTATGTTCATCCAGTAATAAAATATCAGGTCGTTTAATCGTCGCCATCAAGAAACTTAAAGCCTGCCGTTGACCACCAGAAAGCTCGCCAGCGGGAGTGTTTAAGCGATGGCTGAGATCATTTTCCATAGTTCCGGTTATTTCTTTAAAATGGGACATTTGACGTTTTAAACCGCGGAAAACCAATCCACGACGGGCACCACGTTTTTCTGCTAACAAAAGGTTTTCGGATACTGTCATTCGCGGTGCTGTACCTAACTTAGGATCTTGAAAAACTCGGCTAAGGAAACGCGTTCGTTTTTCTTCTGAAAGGTGGGTGATGTTCTGGCCTTTGACCAAAATTTGGCCTTCATCAACGGCTAAGTTGCCACCAATCGTATTAAACAAGGTGGATTTTCCGGCTCCGTTTGATCCTAGGATCGTGATGAAATCACCGGGGTACACTTTTAAATTAATGCCACGAAGAATCTTTTGCTCATCGGGGGTATGGCGATTTACATAAGTGGTCACGTTTTGCAGTTCTAAAATTGGATTAGTCATGATCTCGCACCTTCTTATCTGGGAGTGGCGTTTTAACGCTATTTTTAACAAATCGGTCTAAATGCAAAGCAGTGCGGAAGGTTGGTAACATCAAGCACAGCGCTAATACAATGGAAGAAATTAAGTTCAAATCGTTTGTACTGAACCCGAGTTGCAACACGATCAACAAGACAAAACGGTATAAAATGCTACCGCAAGTCACGGCGATTAACCGCTGATTCATGGATAAGTTACCGAAAACCACTTCGCCGATGATGATGGAAGCTAACCCGATAACGATGATTCCGATTCCCATGTTGACGTCGGCATAGCCATCACTTTGGGCAACTAAAGCACCGGATAGGGCGATCAAGCCGTTTGAAACCATTAAACCCATGATCTTCATGCTATCAATATGAATACCAAGCGATTTTGCCATTGTTTCATTATCACCAGTTGCGATGAAAGCTTGACCCAAGTTAGTTTGGAGAAACATACCTAACACGATGGTCACAATGATGACAATCAACAAACCAAGGGAGACACTGTCGAAATATTTAGGCAAAGACTCTAAAAACGAATTGGTGAATAAACTTTGTTTTCCCAGCAAGGAGATGTTGGAAGTGCCCATAATGCGCAAGTTAATCGAATAGCAAGCGGTCATGACCAAAATGCCGGCTAACAAGATAGGAATGCGACCTTTGGTGTACAAAAGTCCGGTTGCTAAACCTGCCAGCATCCCAACCAGAATTGCTAGGAGGGTAGCTAAAATAGGTGACACGCCGTGGGTAATTGCGGCCACACAGACTGCGGCGCCCATGGGAAATGTGCCTTCAACTGTCATGTCAGGGAAATCGAGAATTCGGAAAGTTAGAAACAGTCCAATTCCCAAAATACCCCAGAGGAAACCTTGTCCGATTGCAGATGTTATTAAACTCATTTGAATAACTCCCCTTCCGTTTTGGCCGTTTTAAGTAATGAGTCAGGAATGTGAATTCCTAATTTCTTGGCCTGCTTTAAATTAATAGTTAATTCACCATGTTTGACGTATTCTACTGGTGTTTTGCTAATTTTCTTACCCTTAAGTAAACGGCCAGCCATGCGGCCAGTCATAATGCCCAATTTGTATTGGTTAACGCTGTAGGTTGCCACGCCACCTTGTTTGACCATGGTATCAACCGCGGGGAAGATCGGTACGTTAGCGTTATTCGCATTTTTGACGAGAGTCTGCATAGCACCGGCAATTGTATTGTCAGTGAGGACGTAGACGGCATCGACATTTTGTAACATGGTCTGTGAAACTTGGTTCAAATCATTAGAATTAGAAATCGAGTAAACTTTGTATTTAACGTTTTCTTGCCGGCAAAGCTTAGTAAACAATTTGTACTGTGCAACCGCTGAATTATCGCTGGAAGTATAGATAATGCCAAGTGTCTTAAGTTTTGGCATTAGTTTTCGAATTAAACCAAGTTGTTCTTTTAGTGGCGCCTGATCGGAAACACCGGTAATGTTGGCCTCAGGATGATCCTCGTTTTTGACTAGCCCGGCACCTTTAGGATCGGTGACGGCCCCTAAAACGATTGGCGTTTTCTTGGTCACATCAGCTAAAGCGAGTGATGAGGGGGTTGTAATCCCAATCATTAAATCGGCATTTTCGTTCTCGAACTTCTCACTCATGGATTTCAGGTTACTTTGATTTCCCTGAGCATTTTGATAATCGATCTTGACCGTTTTACCTTTGACATAGCCTTCATCTTTGAGTCCCGCGATGACTCCCTTTTGAATTTGTGCCAGGGCTGGTTGATTCATAAGTTGCAGAAGGCCAACTGTGGGGATCTTTGGCTTGGCAGTTTGTTTGGTGTTACTTTGAAAAAATGCAAAACCTAGAAAAATAAAAATTGCTGCGATAAATGTGATTAAGCGTTTCATATGGTTAACTCCTCGTATTATATGTTTTGAAACTTTGCTTCTTACTATTCACTACTCAAAATTAATGACCTGCCCATGGAATTGAATTTTTTAGAAAGAAAAAAGAACAATCCCATTGCAGGATTGTTCTTAATAAATCGAAAACAAAACCCACATGAATATTATAATCCATGCGGGCTTTTTTCTACGTCAAAGTTAGCCGGCACAGATACGATCTGTATGCATCCAGGTCGTATCTTGCCAAAAGACAATCACAACCTAATTACCGGCTTTGCCAACGATTATTCAGTTGTGTGTTTGTCTTTGTCATATGCGTAACCAACTTTCCTTATTAATTGATTCTGAGTATAGATAAGTTTTTGATGAGTGTCAAGACAAATTTGAATTTTTTTTAGGGTGTGCCTGGGTATGAAAAAAGCCTCTCAAACTTTGGACAGTTACCAGAGGCTTAATTCATATTTAAGTTGTTGTAAAAGTCCACCGTCTTAAACGGTAAGCTATTGGATCAGGATTTAGTCGCATAAATCTTGATCCTTTTTGATTACACCCATATTATAGAATTTTTGAAGTGCTAAATCAATAAATAACATATTAAGAAAGTGTTCTTGAAAAGAGAAGGATAACTCAATTTTCAGATGGATTCAACACATATCAATCATACAGATTAGGAAAGTGGTAGTTCCTCTGATTTCATAAATTGGTTTTACCATAGTTATTCCAAAATGGACGTGAATTACAAACCGTGCTATACTTTAGAAAAATTATAAAAGTGAGGGATCTGCCATTGAGAAATTAAGTTAATTCTGTTGAACCTGTTAGTGCACCTGTCATAGGGTGGACTGTGCAGTTTTTCAGGATTGGCTAATCTTTCTCGATGGGCAGGTCCTTTTTGTATGCTCATTTTTAGTCGGCCTGAAAAAGCTAGAAAAAATGAGGAATTTATATGTCTAAAATTGAAATTAAAAATCTAACATTTGGCTATGATACGCAGGGGAGTTTGCTGTTTGATCACGTCAATTTAAACCTGGATAGTAACTGGAAACTAGGATTGATAGGGCGCAATGGCCGCGGTAAAACAACTTTTTTGAATCTTCTCCAAAATAAATTAAATTATCAAGGACAAATTAGTGCCAATTTAGCCTTTGATTATTTCCCCCAAACAATTAAGAATCCACAGCAACTTACCTTCTTCGTCTTAAACGATTTGGGTGTTACTGAGCAGTGGAAAGTAGAACGCGAACTGAATTTATTGGGAACTGATCCTGATATTTTGTGGCGAGCCTTTACTACATTGTCCGGTGGTGAACAAACCAAAGTTCTCCTGGCTAGTTTATTTACTCAAACTGTGAATTTCCTTTGATTGATGAACCGACTAATCATTTGGATATTAAAGCTCGTGAGCAGGTAGCTAATTATTTGAAACATAAGAAACAGGGTTTCATTGTGATTAGTCATGACCGCAAGTTTGTCGATGACACAGCCGACCATATTCTCTCAATCGAAAAGTCCAATATTTTAATGTATCAGGGCAATTTTGCCACTTACGAAGCCCAAAAAAAGTTGAGTGATACACATGAAGAGATGGAAAATGCCAAACTTAAGAAGAGCATTTCCCGGTTGAAACAGACAGCGGCTGAAAAGGCGGAATGGTCACGTTCTAAAGAAAGCGAAAAATATGGAAATCCTCACGTTAAGGGAAGTGGATCAATTGGCGATACAGGCGCGATTGGAGCCCGGGCAGCGCGTACCATGAAGCGAGCGTTAACCTTGCAAAAACACATGCAAAAAGATATTCAGGAAAAAGAAAAGCTGCTGAAAAATATTGAATATATTGATCCGCTGTCAATGAATTTTGTGCCAACCCATCATGATCGATTGTTGACGGTTAAAGATCTTACCTTGAGTTATCCAGATTCTGAAAGTTCCTTGTTTGATCCCATTTTGTTTGAGATTAAAAAAGGCAATCGGGTGGGAATCGTTGGCCCCAATGGTGCAGGAAAATCCACCTTGATTCGGGCAATTCTTGGTCAGTTTGCCGGCAAGGTCTCTGGTGAAATCGGGCAACCACAACATTTAAACGTTAGTTACGTGCGCCAAAGTTATGACGACAACCGAGGTACGTTAACTGAATTTGCGGAAACAAATCACCTAGATTATCAGGAGTTTTTGAATAATCTCCATAAATTGGGGCTCGAACGCAATGTGTTTACAACTAAAATTGAGCACATGAGTATGGGACAGCAAAAGAAAGTGGAGTTGGCAAAATCATTGTCGGTGCCGGCGGAATTCTATTTGTGGGATGAACCGTTGAATTATCTGGATATTTTTAATCAAGAACAGTTAGAAACCCTGATTAAAACGGTTAAACCCTCTATGCTGATCGTGGAACACGACCGGGAGTTTATCCAGCATGTGACAACGGATGTGGTGGAGCTGAAAACGGTTGGATAAATGAGCCTAATTCTGAAAAATGGCAGTATCTAAATGCGAGATATGATAAAATGAATTAAACAAATATACTTTGAGCTTTATAAGTATATACAAATTTAAGGGGATTTTTAAAAATGGTTCATTTAATTTATACCGCTGTATTAACGATTATTGGTATTTTTTGTATCTTCGTTCCGCTATGGCTGTTGATGCGCGCTAACAAATCAATTTCAATGAAGGTGCTCCCTACAGAAGACGACACTAAAGTGTTCTACACGTATGTTTGGTTTTACGAAACTGGGAAATTAGAAGTTCTGAATGGAAATGCTTATCAGGTAGGCAAAGAAATTCAGGCAACAAATGCTGGCAAGTATGTCATCAAAGAGGTCAACAAAGAAGTATTGTTCATGGGAATGCAACGCAAATATGAATTTGTTTTAGGCTAAAAAAAATGGCGATTCGCAATTAAGCGGATCACCATTTTTGTTTATTTTGATTTCTCTTCTTTAAGCTTCCAAGCTTTGTAAAGATCATAGCTGAACAGAATAAAGATTGCAATTGTACTTACGGTAGTAATTGTAAGGCCAAACGAGACGAAATCAATGATTGACAGCAATAACATAAATATTGCACCGATTAAACTGATAATGATTTTTCTGTTCATAGTTATTCACGACCTAAGCATTTTGTTCTTCAGCTTGTACCTTTGCAACACGTTCACTGATCTTCATAAATGGAAGGTAGAGAACAACACCAAGTGCGATGATAACAAATTGCACAACAGGTGCACGCCAATCACCGGCAGTTGCTAGATAAGGGCCAATTAGTGGTGGAGTAGTCCAAGGTACTAACACGACGGTTCGTCGTACCAAACCAACGAGGGTTGCGTAGTAGCCAATAATACTACCAATAGTTGGGAACAAGACGAATGGAATCATCATTGGTAAGTTGAAGACAATTGGATAACCAAAGATCATTGGTTCGTTAATATTGAACAGTCCAGGAGCTAATGATAAGTTAGCAACTTGACGTGAAGATTTAACCTTACTGAAAATTAAAATAGCAATAATCAAAGAAATTGTACTTCCTGAACCACCAATCAAAGTGTAGCTACTTACAAATGAAGTAGTGATGATGTTTGGAATATGTGCGAATGAATGTGAAGTTGCATATGCAGTCATGTTAGCATTCATATTGATTAAAACTAGAGGATCCATCAAAGTACCAGAAATAACAGTTTGGTGAATACCTAAAGTAAATAGGAAGTTGGCAGCTGTATAAATTACACAAAATCCAACAATGTTAGTATTGAAACCACGTAATGGTTCCTGAACCCAAGTCTTAATTAAGTTGATCAAATCGGCATTGAAGAAGCCTGCAAGTAACGCAGCAATCAAAGCGAATAATGACATTAAGATTAAAGCGGGTAGTAAAACACTAAATGATGAAGAAACTGCAGGCGGAACGTTATCGCCTAAATGGATCTGTAAACTCTTGTAACTTGATAACTTAATAAAAATACCAGTTGCAAGTAATCCAACAATAATACCACCAAACATACCTTGTGTACCGGTGTTTAAGTAACTAAGACCGCCAGTAACAGCTGACATTTTTGCACCAGCTGAGGCAACAGTTCCTAGAGAAACCGTCTGAGGCATCATGATCATTAAACAAGCTAATGACATGGCAGATGCAGCGATTGGGTTAGAGAAGCCCCTTATTTTTAGCAAGTGCATATCCAATCATAGGGGCTACCAACAAACCGGCAACCTGTAAGGTACCATTATTAATGGCATTTCCGAAAACCTGGACCTTTGCTAAAGTTTCACCATGGAAGATCCATGTGAATACAGTATTATTGAGCAATACACCAAGACCAGCGATGATAAAGACGGGTAAAATAACCGCGAAAGCATCACGTAATGATCGAAGGTAAACCTAGTTACCGACTTTAACGGAGACTTCGGTAAACTTTGCAATAAAACCCGAGTTCTCAAGTTTTTCGCTTGAGCTTTGGTTCTTATCTTCACTCATAAGTTTTTTCCTCCTTTTATATTAAAACAATTTACGCTAAGTCATTTCCGTTTGAGGCGATGACTTTTTTAAACCAACCATAACTCTTCTTTGGAATTCGTTTCATGTCACGTAAATCGTGATTACCACGGTTGACATAAACCATTCCATAACGTTTTTCCATGTTTCCTGATGAACTTGGAATATCGATCAAGCCCCAACCCAGATAACCAATGACGGGAACACCGTCTTCAAACATGGCATCTTTCATTGCTTGGATATGTGCACGGTGATAATTGATTCGGTAATCATCTTGAATTTCATGACCATCGTAAGTTTCACGGACACCAATTCCGTTTTCAATTGGAAACATTGGAACGCCATAACTGTTGTAAGTCTTTGTGAGAATATCACGGAAACCAAGTGGGTCAATGGACCATCCCCATTCGGAAACTTTTAAGAATGGATTTTCTTTGCCGCCAGCGTCTAGATAATAATTTGGGAGGGTATTATCTGGAACGACCGAACTGCTAATTGTGACGCTTTGATAATAGCTGAATGCAATAAAGTCACTTGATAATTGATTAAATACGTTCTGGTCAGCGTCAGTGAAATCCATGTTAATGCCGTGATTCTTCACGAAAGTGAGAACTTCGTTTGAATAACGACCGTGGACAAAAACATCTAACAAATTACGGTTTAAAAATTCGTCGATCTGACGTGCATATTGCACATCCTTTGGTAAGGATGATGCAGGATAAACTTCGCTATAAGCTAACATGCCACCAATCAAGTTGTCAGTTTGTTTATGTAAATAATTGGCAACTCCTGCATGGGCCAACATCACGTGATGTGAGATTTGGTAAAGTTCATCATCTGTTCGCTCGCCTTTAAGATAGCCGGCAATTCGGAATGTTTCCGAAGTGGAGTACAAGTTTTGCTCGTTAAAGGTGATCCAATATTTGACACGATCACCAAAGCAATCGACCATCTTTTTACCATAATTGACAAATGAATCAACCACATGACGATCCAAGAAGCCGTTATACTTCTCAGCCAAATGAAGCGGCATATCAAAATGGTAGAGACAAATCATTGGTTGAATATGCCGTGCCAATAATTCGTTAATCAAATTGTCGTAGAACTTGATTCCTTCTTCGTTAAATTCGCCATCGCCGTCTGGATTGACACGACTCCAAGAAATCTGGAATCGATAACAATTCATTCCTTGATTAGCCATCAGATCGAGATCTTCTGGATAATTGTGGTAATCATCGATTGCAACTTTCCAATCTGAAGAGTTTTCTGTTGCAGGAAATGTATCGTAGACGGATTTTCCTTTTCCGCCTTCGTTATAACCTCCTTCCGTTTGCATACTTGATACTGAATTTCCCCAAAGAAAACCTTTGGGCATCTCTTTTGTCATGATTCAATCTCCCTCTCTCTTGAATACGTTTTCATTATATATCCATATTCGTCTCTATGTAAAGCCTTTTATTTAAAAAGTATATACATCTGTGAAATAACTAGAAATTATAAATATACGGATGTATGAAATATGGGGAGAAAAGGTTAGAATGGGGATAATAAGAATAGTGGGGATAAATATGTATAAATATCAGCAAATATCAGAAAAGATTCGAAAAAAAATAGTGAATGGAAACTTTAAAGCAGGGGGGTTGCTACCAGATCAAAATAAGCTGGCAAGGGACTTTGGGACGACCCGAATTACAATTAGGAAGGCCATTCAGGCCCTAATTATTGAAGGAATCGTGTATACAAAACGTGGTGCAGGAACCTTTGTGCGCAAAGATTACATGCAAAACTTAGATGATATGGGAAATGCCATTGATAAGCCTTTGGGAACAACTCATACTCATCCAAACAAAAAAGTAACCAGTAAGGTTTTGTCTTTAAATGCGCGTTTACCAACTAACGAAGAACAAAGTAGCTTGATGATTTCTTCTACAGAGCCCGTTTATGTGATTGAACGAGTGCGTTACATCGATAATAAAGTTTACAGTTATGAACACACGATTATGCCAACAGCGGTTGCAGAAATTACTGAAGATGTCTTACATCACTCCATTTATCAATATTTAACCGATGAATGTCATCTCACAATTACGGGTTCTCATCGAATCGTGCGTGCTGCAAAAGCGACGCAAAAAGATGTTGAAGCCATGGGAGTCGAAAAAGATGAACCCGTTTTGGTGATTGAACAGGTCAGTTATTTGGAAGATGGGGAACCTTTTGAATTCTCAGAATCTCATTTCCCTTATCAAACCAACCAAGTTACGGCCGACATTGACTTAAATGTATAGCAAAAAGCTTTACCGCAGATTAATACGGTAAAGCTTTTTTACATACCCAAATAGTTAATTTCCCGACTGATTAGCTGCGTGAAAGTAGAAGCTTAAATTTGGGTAGACATAAATTGTTTGTGAAAAGTTAAATAATACGTCGTTATTATAGTAATTAGATTGCTGCAAGGTCATACAAGCTGTTTTGGGTTCCAAGCCCAACAAGTTAGCGGCTTCACTGGATAACCGGTCTTGAGATAAATATTGATCACTATTATTAATCCGAATTCCATATTTTTCTTTGATGTAATCGAAAATGGAATGATTAATACTAGACAAGCTTAGTGAAGGAACCTCGCTTTTGACATAGTACGCATATTCCAAACTGTATAACTGCTTATCCACATAACGAAGACGAATAACCCGATACAATGCTGCACCATCTCGTGTGCTAAATTCTTTTGCCAAAGCTTCATCAGCATGAATCTCATCAAAAGTTACAATTTTAGAAGTCATATTTTTGTGATAACGTGATCGACTAGCACCCATGGTTAAATTAACAACCGTTTTTTCTGCCTGGCTAATATCATTCACAAAATAACCGCTACCCTGGACGCGGCGAACTAAGCCTTTTTGTGCCACAATATCGATGGCTTTCCGAATTGTATTACGACTGACATTATAACGTTCCATCAGTTGATGTTCCGTTGGAAGTTTTAGTTTAAATAACTTATTTTCGATTGAATGAATAAGATCATCAGCAATGTCATGATACATTCAGATTTCCTCCGTTCCCCATAGTGGCTTGATTTGTATTCTATTTGTACCTACCATTCATCTTCCAATTGTAATGAAAACGGTTTAATAGTCAACCACTTTAGTGTAAAAAAAACATATTTTTTTAAATTAGTACAAGTTTTTAGGTACAAAATGGACAAAATAGCTGATCATCAATTAATGAATAAAGGACCAATTATATTCAGAAAAAAATAAAAAAGTTTGATAATTCCCGTGATGAGGGGGATAACGGGCCATTGCAAATTTTTTTCGATTATTAAGCTTGTAAAATTTGTACCTACGAGTTACAATGCAATTGTAATGAAAGCGGTTTAAAAAGTAAATCGCTCGAGAACAAAAAATAAGACAAATTATTAGGAGTGAGCATTATGGCGGAGAAAACAATTATGTTAGTTTGTGCAGCAGGTATGTCAACAAGTCTTTTGGTATCAAAAATGCAAAAGGCCGCAGCAGCAGAGGGTGTTGATGCAGAGATTTTTGCAACAGCAGCTTCAGATGCAAATAACAAGTTGGAAGAGAAACATCCAGACATCTTAATGCTCGGACCACAAGTTCGTTATATGGAAAATAATTTCAAGAGCAAATTGGATATTCCAGTTGAAGTAATCAATATGCAAGATTACGGGATGATGAACGGTGAAAAAGTGTTGGCAGAAGCATTTAAGACATTGGGTGTGAAATAAGACAGAGTGGTAAACAAAGTGGGTAGCTCACGAGTACTAGCCTAGATTAGGAAATGATTCACGTATTTTGTGAATTGTTTTCTAATCGTAGCTAGACGGAATGAGCTGCTTTGGTTAGCACGTTTCAGCCCCAACAACGCAAACAATTTTGAAAGCGGAAACAGAAATTGTTTCCGTTTTTACATAATCCAGAAGGAGAATTACAGAAAATGGCCGAAGAAGAAAAAGAACAGAACTTAGAAGCAATCATGGGATTAATTATGAATGGTGGGAATGCAAAGAGTTCTGCATTCGAAGCAATTAATTCCGCAAAAAAAGGTGATTTTAAAACCGCCGATGCAAAATTAAAAGAGTCCGATCACTTCTTAACAGAAGCACACAATTCACAAACTGGTATGTTGACTGATGAAGCAAACGGGAAACATGCTAAGGTCACATTATTAACAGTTCACTCTCAAGATCATATTATGAATGCCATCACATTCCGTGATTTGGCTGGTGAAATTGTTGATCTTTACAAACGACTTGATAACGTCAAAGTCGAAGATTAGAAACTCGAAAGGGCAGCCAAGTCTTTAGGTGGTTGCCCTTTTTTAAATAAAAAATGAGGTGTAGAAAATATGAGTGAACAAAAAATGCGTATGCCAGAAGGCTTTTTATGGGGCGGTGCTGTTGCAGCCCATCAATTAGAAGGCGGTTGGCAAGAAGGCGGTAAGGGTGTCAGTATTGCCGATGTCATGACGGCTGGAGATAAAGATCATCCCCGTCGCGTAACTGATGGTGTTAAAAAAGGTGAAGTTTACCCTAATCATTGGGGAATTGATTTTTACCATCGTTATCCAGAAGACATCAAGCTATTTGCTGAAATGGGATTCAAATGTTTCCGGACATCAATTGCTTGGACACGAATCTTCCCTAACGGCGATGAAACAGAACCTAACGAAGAGGGACTCCAATTTTATGATGACTTATTTGATGAGTTATTAAAGTACAACATTCAACCTGTTATTACTTTGTCTCATTTTGAAATGCCTTATCATTTGGTTAAAGAGTACGGCGGCTGGTCAAATCGAAAGTTGATTGGGTTCTTCTTAAATTACGCGGAAGCAGTTTTCAAACGTTATAAGAATAAAGTTAAGTATTGGATGACTTTCAACGAAATTAACAACCAAACTACTTGGGATGATCCACACCCAATGCTGCAAAACTCCGGGTTACAACTTGGTAAAGATGATAACTGGGAAGAATCAATGTACCAGGCCGCTCATTATGAAATGGTAGCTAGTGCCAAGGCTGTAAAGTTAGGACATCAAATTAATCCTGATTTCCAGATTGGTGACATGATTGCGATGTGTCCCATTTATCCTTTGACGGCTGATCCTAAAGATATCATGATGGCAGAACGGGCAATGCAAACGCGTTACTACTATGGCGATGTGCAGGCTAACGGTTTCTATCCTAACTGGGTACCTAAGTATTGGGCTCGCAAAGGCTTCAAGATTGATCGTACGGAACAGGATGCTAAGGATTTGCGTGAAGGCACTGCTGATTACGTTGGCTTCAGTTACTACATGTCATTTGTAACGAAGTACAAGGCTGACAATCCGGATTATGTTTATACAGAATCTAAGGATCAAGTTGATAATCCTTATACTGAAAAATCAGATTGGGGCTGGCAAATTGATCCTGTTGGTTTGCGGTATTCTATGAACTGGATGCAGGATCGTTGGCATAAACCAATGTTTATCGTTGAAAATGGTTTTGGCGCTTATGACAAGAAAGAAGCTGATGGTAGTGTTCACGATGATTACCGGATCAGCTACTTCCATGACCACATTGAAGCAATGGAAAAAGCCGTTGTTGAAGATGGCGTTGATCTGATTGGTTACACACCGTGGGGCTGCATTGATTTGATTTCAGCCAGCACTGGTGAAATGAAGAAACGCTATGGCTTTATTTACGTAGATCAAGATGACGAAGGTAATGGTTCTTTGGCCCGTTCTAAGAAAGATTCCTTTGATTGGTTTAAGAAAGTAATTGCTTCGAATGGTGAAGATATTTCCGAAAAATAAAACGCTATAAAATGAGTTTAATTTAAATAAATTAGAAAAACAGTCAGTAAAAGTTTCTGTGGCTGTTTTTTTAGTCTGAAACATGTTCCAAAGCCGAAGACAAAGTGCTACTCTATAGAGGTAATCAGGGGAAGGTGTAAATGATGTTTCCGTATGAAAGAGTGAAATTGTTAAATCAGTTGGAACTAAGCATCTACAAATATATCATTGCGCATCCTGTGGAAGTTGAAGGGATGACGATTCGTCAGTTAGCCAAAAAAAGCCATGTGTC
>NZ_BJWE01000048.1 GCF_007990205.1 Pediococcus parvulus
AATTCTTTCTTCTCCTTATTTTTTTAGCCTTTTCGATTCTGCTGAGAACGCACACTATAACCCCGTTTCATGTTACTAACATCCATCCCGCTATCCTTAAAAAGAACTCGCATTTCATGCGCCATTTCTTCTTGCCAGTTGGGATTAGTTCGCCTTTGATGCGCATACTTTTGCCCAATTTCACGTTGTTTTTTCCGAAATTCACGTAAATCACCACTTGAAAACTGCAAATACTTATCCTGATTTGTTGGTGAAAGTTGCGTAACTTCTTCCAAATCTGAATGATCATCCCGATTAAACACAAATGAAATCAAAGGTAAGGTTAAATAACACCACAAAGCCCACTCAGGCTTAAAATACGCCAAGACTAAGACGATAACATTGATTAATCCTAAGAAATTGCTATGATTCAAATAGATTTTATCAAATATTTTTCGGATGTCATTCATATCACTGTATTTTTGATGAATGACCGCATAACTAACTAGCATAAATAATCCATTTACAATAAACGTCAAAATTCCATAAGCCATGACCGTGTGTCGATTAGTATCCACCGTAATTAATTTAGTGAACGTTGGTGTCAGAGATAGAAAAGCTAAGAAAATAAATTCTAAGATAAAAACATGATTGTTCATAGTCTGTGCATCATTAAATAAAACGGAATGCTGATACCAGATATTTGCGACAAAACAAAAGCTAATGAAAAAAATTCCGATGGCTTTACCAAATTGCAGATATTCCGTTAAAGAATCATGTTGAGGCATTGGTAATTCCAATACCATAATTGTAATGATAATTGCAATAACTGCATCGCTGAACGCATCAAGTCGTTCCTTCAGTTTTTCCATAACAAAAACTCCTCGTATTAATCCAATAAAATGATACATCAAACCTATCCAGAAAACTAGTTGTTACATAAGTCAATTTTTTTGTAGAGGCCGGGTCAAAAATTATATTTTTATTGCGTTTCATTATATCTTCCGAATATTATTTCTAAACCAAAAAAAATCAGATTCTTTCGCCTAGTTACGACTAACAAACCAAAGTACGGATCATTTGTTAGTCTAAGCTATGCTCAGAATCTAACCGCCTTTTTCCCCACTCTCTAATAAAATTAGAGTGATTTAATCTTTTTGGCTGGCACACCACCAACTAAAACATTATCAGGAATATTCTTGGTCACAACTGCTCCAGCAGCAATAATCACATTATTACCAATTGTCACTCCTGGCATAATTGAAACTTTGCCACCAATCCAAACATCATTACCAATCGACACGGGAGAGGCTTTTGCAAGATACATACGGCGGCCTTCCGCTGTCATAGGATGATTAACCGTGTAAATATCAACATTTGGTCCAATCATAACATTATGGCCCATATTAACTGGCGCAATATCAAGGATTGTCAAATTGTAATTGCTTAGAAAATCTTCACCAACATGAATATTTTTCCATAATCACAATTAAAATTGGCTTGAACCGAGACTCTTTTTCCTGTGGATCCAAAAATCTCTTTGATTTTATTTGTTTGCGCCTGTGGATCGGTTGCTGAAATTTCATTAAATTCTTGGCACAGTTTTGCCGCCCTGGCCTTTCGTTTGGCAACATCCTCGTCTAAAAAATAGTATTCTTCTCCAGCCATTAATTTTTCTAATTCAGTCATATCTTTCACCTCACAGATCAGAATACCACTTAAACTAAGGTTTAAGTCTAGCCTATTTTGAAAAGTCGTTTCTATCCTTTCAAGCTTGTTTAAAATAAAACAATTTTGAGTTTTTAACTTTATTTTTGCAACAAGAAATTGTTAAACTTAAGTTGTTCCATAAAGATCAATGCTAAAAAACAGAAAGGAGAGACTTCGTTATGAAAACTATTGATAGCATCGCACTGGGATTATTGATTGTTGGTGGTCTAAATTGGTTATTAGTTGGACTATTCAACTTTGACTTAGTGGCAACTATTTTTGGTGGTCAAACCGCCATCCTCTCTAAAATTATCTACATTGTCGTTGGAATTTGTGCATTATATGCATTGAAATTCTTCCCGCTGATTATGAATACTGTTAAGCGTGAAGGCTAAAAAGGGCTAGATTAGTGAAGTGCAAAAATTAGACGTTTGCATAAATTTTAAGTAACTACGGCTTGTTTCCGATAATGAATCGGCGATAAGCCTTTTGTTTTTAAAGAAATCCTTTCATAATTGGCCACAAATTAGTCCTTGGGTACGTTAAACTAAATATCGTTTGATAGTGATAAAGATTTTTCTTAGTTCTATATCTAAAATACATAAATTGATCACCTTCAAAAACTCGGCAGTTAGATAGCTCAGATCCTCCAATTATAACCTATTTTGTCTAATCTCAATCCCAGTTGAAATCTTTTCTTTACGGCTTCAATTCCTGGATTTAAATTAGTTAGCGATTCAGATTGTTGTGGCATGACTTAGCCTCCCCATCTTCAATAAGTTTGTTTTGAACCTAATTTAACCTGTAAACTGATTTTCTACATATTCGTGATATAACGGCAATGTTTTAATCAATTCTTGGTGGGTACCATGTCCAGTAACTTCGCCATTTTCAATAAAATAGATCTGGTTAGCATCTACAATCGTACTCAATCGATGTGCAATCACAAGTGTGGTTCGATTATGCATAAGTTTTTCTAATGCTTTTTGAACCATCATTTCCGATTCTGAATCTAAACTTGCCGTTGCTTCATCAAGCATTAAAATCTTTGGATCTCGAAGAAATGCCCGTGCAATGGCAATCCGTTGTCGTTGACCACCAGAGATTTTAACACCCCGTTCGCCAACTTGGGTATCCAACCCCTTTTCCATTTGAGAGACAAATTCCTTGGCATACGCCATTTCAAGGACATGCCAAAGCTGATCATCGGAATATTTTCCGTTAAGCCCATAAGTCAGATTGTATCGAATGCTGCCACTCATTAATTCTGCATTTTGACTAACTAAGCCAATTTGATTTCGCCAATCGGTTAAACTGATATCTGCAATTGAAACGTCACCAATCCTGATTTCACCAGAATCAGGTTGATAATAACGTTCCAGCAAGCTAAAGATAGTCGATTTACCACCTCCAGAAGGTCCCGCAAATGCAACGACCGTGTTTGGTCTTGCCACAAACGATACATCTTGAATAGCCGCCTTCCCTTTTTTATAGGCAAAATTCAGGTGACTCACCCTTAAAGATTTCCCCTGCGCATCTAGTGGCTGTCCTTCATTTTGAACCTCCTCATCAACGGTTAAGAGCTCTTGAATACGGGCCGTCGAGCCACTGGCTTTAGCCATACTGGTGAAAAATTGTCCCATAGTCGCAAATGGACCAACCATTTGAACCAGATACATAAAAAATGAAATCAAAGTCCCAAAACTCATCGTTACCTGGGCAACCCGACTAGCTCCATATACGAGAATCCCAATCATCATTCCCATCATCACCATTTGCATCACTGGTCCAGAAATAGAATCATAAATAGCTTCTTTCAACCCAATATTATAAAGTTTCTGGATTTTTTGATTTCCAGCGTTTTGCTCAACCGATTCGGCAGTGGAAGCTTTGACTAACCGAATCTCACCTAGTGTTTCGCTAACTTCACCATTAAAATCTGCCAAAGTGTCTTGACGCGCATGGGAAATTTTTCGTGCTTGATTCGCAATTGGCATAACGCACAAAATAACCAAAGGCACACCAATAAACATAATTAAAGTCATTTTCCAGTCCATTATTAGCATTAAAACTAATGCTCCAACTAATTGAAGAATTGAGGTCACCATGTTGGGAACCGAATTAGCGAGTAAATCCTTAACCTGTGAAGTATCATTTACCACCCTAGAAGAAATCTCACCAGATTTGGTTTCGTCAAAATAGTTTACTGGTAGCACCAGAATTTTACGCCATAAAAACTGCCGCAGGTTGTTCACAACATTTTCGCCGAAGAATCCTAAAACAGCACCTGATCCAGAACTAACGAGTGCACTCAAAACAAACAGGACAATCGTCCAAACAACTAATTGCATGTTAATTCCACTTTGCAACTGATTGATCAATCGTTGGGCAACTTTTGGCACAATCAATTGCATCCCAGTTGCAATTAGGCCAAGAAATAGCCCTAGCCCTAGTTGCCAAAACCGTGGTTTGATTTTAGCAATTAATTGCACAAAATTTTTGAGAGTGTCCCACAAGGTTTGTATTCATGTTTCGCATTTTGTTATATCTCCATTTATATAGTAATTTTAATCGTGATTGTAAAAATCAAAACCGTGCGGAAATCTAGGATGACCCATTCCCTTAAAGCTTCGTCTCGTGTTAAGAAAATCATTACGACGTTCTTCCCACTTTGGTTCCTTACTTTTTAAGTCACTAACTAATTTTTTTAAAGAATCACTTAGCTGTTGCTGGTCATTGTCTGACAATGATTCAAATAATGAATCAAAGAAATCGTTTTTAAGTTGCCGCGACTTGATGATCGATTCACGACCTTCATCAGTGAGTGAAATAAAAGTAACCCGTTTATCATCAGGTGACTCCGATTTTTTGACCATGCCACTTTCTTCCAACTTGCTGACTAGCACACTGGCAGAACTAGGACGAATATCTAATTCCTCTACAATCTGTGAGTTCGTTAATTGATCTTTCTCCAACAAGAGCCGCATGACACGCTGTTGTCCTCGTTGATTAAATTGTGGATTATTCTCTTCTTGTGTGCTTCTAATTGCCGCTGCAACAAATACTTTTTGTTGAAATAAATGGCCAAATAAATTTAATAACTCTTGTGTATTTTTTTTCATGTTCAATACCTTCTTTTTTATTTAGTTAGTTTGTGTTACCAATTAACTAACAAAATACAGTCTAACTACTTAGTTAGTACATGTCAACAATAAACTAACTAATAAAAATTTTTTTTCATATTAAACGATCGCCAATTGGATTTGCTGTACACAACATATTAGGATACACTAATATGTAGGAGATGATCCCATGACTATTACCCAACAGAAATTGATTCATGCCTTAAATAATGAAGTTAGATTAGCAATTCTAGAAACTTTAAAATCGGGTTCCAAAAACGTAACTGAGTTGACGGAAAAAATTAATTCTAGTCAATCTAATATTTCTCAACATTTAGCCTGCCTTCGTGACTGCAAACTAATTACCCAGAATCGACGCGGAAAATATTACTATTATCAATTAGCTACTCCAGAAATCACCCATCTTTTAGCCGAAATGGATTTGGTTATTAAAAGTTTAAACTGGAAAAACAACGAGGTTTCGGTGGCTTGCAAAAGTGACATGCCCTAGTCCACATGAAAGGAATTTTGAATGTTAACATTAATTTTTTCTGGAGCGACTGCATACATTTCAACCAGCATTGATTATTTAGTTATTTTAATGCTCATTTTTTGCCGAGCAAGTTCAAAAAATGAACGGTTAACTGTGTATCTCGGTGATTTACTTGGAACCTCCGTTTTAGTAATAATTTCTCTTATTCTAGCCTTTGTCCTGCATTTTATTCCCGCTACTTGGCTGCTTGGAATTTTGGGACTTATTCCAATAATTATGGGCATGAAATTAATAGTAAATGGCGAAGAAAATACAGATACAGTTGTGAATCAAAAACTGAACGCACGGCGAGGTTTTCTCTTAAATGTAGCCATGATCACCATTGCCACATGCGGTGCTGATAACATTGATATTTATGTGCCTTTCTTTGTGACGTTGTCAGTTTCAGGTATACTGATCGTATTACTCACATTTACTGTAATGCTAACTATTTTTTGTTATCTTGGCTATTTGCTGGTAAAAGTTCCCGTTATTGCCAAAAGTTTAGAAAAGTATGGCCGATGGATTACTGCAGCTGTATATATTCTGCTTGGTCTTTACATCATGTTTGAAAGCGGTACTTTTAATAAGCTGTTCTCAATTTTGTAACTATTTTTAGTGAGATTAAAACTGTCACCTAGGTATGTACAAAACTGCCTTGATGGCTTTTTTGATGTCAATTCGCACATTGAATTTTTAAGCGTACCTAAAAGTGGTAAGGCTCTTTACTTATTTTTTGTATGAATGAATACTTGCTTCATCAAATTAATAATTAATTTACCTGCCAAGGAGGTAAACATTATGAATAAAAACTTAATTGGACTACATCATATAACAGCAATTACTTCCAGCGCACCAAAAATATGAAATTTCATGATCGAAATTTTAGGGTTACATTTAATTAAGAAAACAGTAAACCAAGACGATATTCGCACCTATCATTTATATTTTACAGATGACATGGTCAAAGCCGGCACTGATATAACGTTCTTTGATTTTCTTGGAATTCCTAAAGGTAAACAGGGTAAAAATGGAATTACCCGACTCGGTTTCCGCGTTCCTAACGATAAAGCATCGGAGTGGTGGCAAGACCGTCTCGATAAATTTGAAATTAGCCATGATGAAAGTAAAACGCGTTTTGGTGCCAAATATTTTTATTTTTACGATTTTGATGATCAACAATACCAATTAGTTTCCGAAGAAAAACCATGGTGTTGCTGGGGGAGATCCTTATCGACACAGCCCAGTGCCCGGAGAGTACGCAATTCGTGGTGGTTTAGGACCTTCGTTTGGCACCATAGACTATCCCGAAAAACTAAATCAAGTTCTTACCGAAGTTATGAGCTTTACTAAAATAGCCGAAGAAATAGGTAAAACTTTGTATGAGTTACACGACGGAGGTCACGGTTCGCAAATCATCACTGAGACAAGTGTCGTGCTCCCCGATCAATTCCAAGGGTTTGGTACCGTTCATCATCTGGATTTGTTGATCGCTTTTACTTTAAATCAGAATATTTTCGTCCTGGCCGAGGCATCCTTATTAGAAAGATCTTGTGTATGAATATGGAGCATATTTGCCAACTCTCTTATATAATGAAAGTAAACTTACACTATTCTCTTACCTAGATGGCAAGTAACTCATTTCTTACGCACTAGTAATTTTGATACCAATAATGCTGACAACTAGCAACCCAACAAATAGCCAAGTTAATGGTGTTAAACTATCATGAAATAAAATAACTCCTATCACAATACTACCAACCGCACCAATCCCCGTCCAAATTGGATATGCCAAACTGAGCGGTAATATTTTCGTGACTCTAGCGAGAAAGTAAAAACTTAATAACATTCCAATTACGGTTGCAATGGTAAAACCAACTTTAGTGAATCCCTGACTAAATTTCATGGTTGTCGCCCAGACCGTTTCAAAAAGTCCAGCAATTAATAATTCTATCCAAATCATATTTTCCCTCCAAAAAACGCAACCCTAAACTTCTTCAATTGACCTTACGAAGTTTAAAATTGCGTTTCTGCACCCGGTGGCACTTTTATTTTATTTGTGTATTCAGTGTAACATGTCAGCCGCCTAATCAAAAATAAATTGTTACGCTAAAATTTGTTTGTAGAGCCAAAAACCAATTCCAAAGGTCAAAATGTCGGCAACTGGTTGAGCCGCAATCACACCATTATAACCAAATATCCCTGCTAACAAGATAATGACTACTGCAAAAACGATTCCTTGACGTGAAATGGACATCACTAACGCTCCCATCGCTTTGCCGGCTGATTGAAAGATCGTTGTAAACACCAAAACGGCCCCAATAAATGGGGAAGTAATCAAAAGTAAACGCAACATGACCGTCCCCATTTTGATAATTGTAGTATTATGCATGAACAGCGCCATCAACTGTGGTGCAAAAATCATCAAAATAGCCGCACAGATTAAAGCGTACACAACTTCAACCATAAAATCGAATCTTACCACTGCTTTAAAACGAGCCTGATCACCAGAACCATAATTGTAACCAATTAATGGCTGAGCACCAAAAGCAAATCCCACCATAATTAGCATCACAACCATGTATATTTTTAAAACAATTCCCATGGCCGCAATTGCAGTTGCCCCATAAGGCGCTAAGTAATTGTTTAACAGCATCACTCCAAAACTCTGCATAAAATTAGTTAAAGAGGCTGGAATCCCAATACTTAAAACATCCTGAACTGCTTTTTGGGGAATATGAATCTTTTTAATTGAAAGGGAAAGAATCTGACAATCTTTTACCATGAAATATACCAATAGCGAGGTATTCAGAATATACCCAATTACGTTGGCTAGCCCAACACCTAGTGCTCCCCAATGAAAGACAAAAAGAAAAAGAGGATCCAAAACAATTGTCAAAATGGTCCCAGAAAGTGTAGCCACCATTGATTTGGTGGCTAACCCTTCCGTTCGGATAATGTTACCTGGAACTAATGAAACAATGATGAAAACTGATCCTAACGCAAGCATTCGGTAAAAATCGGCCGCATATTGATAAGTTTGGGAGGTCACACCCATTAAACCAAGGATAGGACGTTCAAAAATCAGCATTAGAATTGTTAACACAAGACTAAACAGGATAGAGCTGTAAAAACAAAAGCTGCTTAGATGAGCACTATCTTCGTGCTGTTTTTTACCAAGCATTCTGGAAATTGCCGCACTCCCACCTAAACCGAAAATATCGCCAATGGCAAGCATAAACGAAAATAAAGGCGTTCCTAAAGCAATTCCCGCAACTAAATTTGCATTACCAGTTTGAGCCACAAAGAAAGTATCGACTAAATTATATATCATGCTTGCAACCATCCCTAAAACAACTGGAAGTGCAAGTTTCATATAAACCTTAGGTATTGGTGCATGCGCAAATAAATAGTCTAAATTCATAAATTCTTCCCCAGTTTCATAAAAAAATCCCCAGCCAAATTGGCTCAGTACCTTGCCAACTGTCTTGGGGTCACTTATTTTATTGTCTTTTTCAGGTTAACACCTCATTTTTTGTTTGTCCATTATTTTTGAAACCGTTTCAAATGCAGTTAATGCTGGAATATGTTAAATTTAGAGTGCCAAATTTGCAAACCCAGAGGGAGGTTTAACATGAACAATAACCGCTTATTTCAAATGCCGTTTAGTAAAATTTATGCTTTGTATAGTCAGAAAATCGGAAAAAAGGGACGTCAACAATCTGAACTTGATGCCGTTATTTTTTGGCTAACTGGTTATAATCCCAATACGCTCCAGCATGTCCTTGATTCCGACATTCCTTTAAAAAGCTTTTTTGAAGAATCACCAAATTTCAATCAAAATGCTAAGTTAATTACTGGATTAATTTGTGGGTATCGTGTGGAAAATATTGAAGATCCCTTGCTTCAAAAAATTCGTTATCTTGATAAGCTTGTCGATGAACTTGCCAAAGGTAGAAAGCTAGACACTGTTTTGCGGAAATGATTTTCAAATTTGAATTTGGTGAAATTTAATTGGATAATCGGATTCAAATATTGTAGCATGGGAACGGAGCCTTAAAAGCAAAATCACAGGAATTGAGTTGAATGACATGAACACAAATGTTTTTTCGAATTATCGCAACTGGCTGGACGCACAAAAAATACCTAAAGGGAAGAAAGCCGTTTTACTTTCTGCTTTAACCCTCTTCGCAGAATTTGGCTTTAATGGCACTTCAACTGCTAAGATTGCTCAAACTGCAGGCGTTAGTCAGGCTACAATTTTTAAATATTTCAAAACCAAACAAGATCTACTAATCGCAATTTTGCAACCAATCATCCAAAACTTCTTTCCGGTTTATCGCGATGATTTTTTGGCCGAATGGCAGAATTTTAATACTCTGCGTGAATTAGTTCATTTTATCATTCATGATCGCTATCGTTTCCTAAAAGAAAATTCAGATGCATTTACAATTCTTTTGTCCGAAATGTTGACCAACCAAACGATTCGTCGGTTATTTCAAAAAATTCTTCAGTCTTCTAAACCAATCTTCGTCAAGCAATTTCAAAAAAAACTCCTTCAAAATGGTGTGCGCAAGGATCTAGACAGTTTGGCCGTCTTTCGAACCCTTTTGGGTCAACTGCTCACCTACTTTTTACAGCAGAAATTTGCCCCCCAGATTAAGGTTAATGAAGAAAACGATCTAAAAGAGATTGAAGATCAAATTATTCGCGCAATCAGCGACCAAAAAAGAGAAGCCAATTGACTTCTCTTTTCATTTTGTATTTTTTATTTTCCTAAATACTTGATGACAGATTTTCCTGCCAAACGTCCCGAATTCCAGGCAAACGCACAACTAATACCTTCCAATGTTGGATAAGAAGTGTCATACATACCACTTGCATCATTACCAGCAACGTAAGCACCCTTAATTGGCTGCTTATTTACTTTTAAGGCCTCCATTTTGGCATTTGTTTCAATTCCACCAATTGTACCTAAGGAAGTTGAACGGGCTTTAAGGGCATAAAACGGACCCTTTCGAATCGAGAAACGCAGATAATCAGATGATTTATAAAAATCAGGATCTTCTTTTTTGTCGACATGCTCATTGTACTGTTTAATCGTGTTTTCAAAATCCAGTTCCGGCACGTGCAATTGCTGCGCCAAATCTTGTAACGATTCCGCACGCCACCCGGCTTCTTTTTGAATCGCTTCTTCCAAATCAGCATCAATTTGTGGAAATGGGCCGACTTTATGGGTCATCACTTGATGATCTAAGCTCTTAAAAGTGCGTTCAAACGAATCTGTCCAATCAAGTGATTGCGCTGAAATATGGTCAACAAACTGTTGATCCAGAATAATGTAATAGTAGCCGCCTGCCGTATAGGTTGCGTTGCCCCATAAAGCAAAATCGTAGCAGACACTTTCATCTACAAATCGGTTACCAGCGCTATCAACCCACAAAAATGGTAAATTTGTTAGTGAAAAGATTGTCCCGTTGTGCCATTTATGATTTTGTGGTGAAATCACCGAAGCCGCATGATTTTCAAACACCCCCATATGGCGAGTGTCTGCCCCTAACTCGGCCAGCATTTTGATACCATCACCAGTTGCCTTACGTTCTCCCATGCTATATAGATTATCAGGATTGATGGCTAAATATTCTTTGACGAGATCCGGATTGCCAATAAAACCACCATCAGCCACGATCACTGCGGAACAATCAATCACAAAATCGTGTCTATCTTGGTGAACCTGAACACCTACTATGTTGCCATCTTTTTGAATAATCTTAGTACCTGCTGTTTTAAGTAAGAGTTGCCCACCATGATCCTTAAACCTGTGGATGAGGCGATCAAACGCAGCAAATTTATCAATGTATTGGTGGTAAACCTTTGGATGTTGTTGATGGACCTCTTGTGTATTATTTACAAGTTCAGTTTTTAATCCTCGCTCATCAAGCCAGTCAATGGTAGATGCTGATTCCTTTAGGATAGCTTTTGTTAAATTCAAATTACTGCGATAATGGGTGTAGCTCACCAGCTCTTGATAGGCTTGTTTGAGGGAATATTGCACACCCGCTGCCCTTTGTTGACTACTTTCAACTGCAAACAGTCCCTGAGCACCAAACATCCCAGCCCCACCAAATTTATCACCTTTTTCAAGCATGATAACTTGTTTTCCTGCTTCTGCTAACGTTACACCAGCAGCAATCCCAGCAGCACCAGCGCCAACAACCACAACATCCGCTTCCATGATTTAAAAATCTCCTTTTCAAAAGCAATTCAGCAATTTCTTTTTCGATACATCTAATTAAGTTTACCAAAGTTCAATGATGAAAGCGATTAATTACAACCCACCTGGTCTCGAAACAGTTGATAAAGTCAGAAAATCACGGCAAACCGACACTAAAAAAAGCCTTAATCTAGAGAGTGAATGAACAGCTTCACTCCCAAACTATCAAGACTTTTTTAAATCTAGTTTTAATACATGGCTGCATTAATATTCATGATTTTCCAGTCATCAGCAAATTTTTCTACGTGCAAGGTCAACTGAAGTGGCCATATATTTCGCCCACCATGAATACTAGCATCGACTCGGCTTTGACCAATTAGATCTGCCTGATGATCATTTTTCATCTGAACTTCTACATTTTCTTCAGTTGAAGAAAAATAGTTCATTTGTTTTGTATCAATGTCTTGTAACCATTTTTGTTTACTCTGGACCATTCCCGTCATATGGACTAAATGGAAATTAGCATCTAGTAATACGCCTAATTTCTTAGTATCTCCGGCCACCATATAACGATTATGGTCTCGGTATAATTGGACAATTCGTGCTTCTTCATCATTACCCATCTATTCTGCCCCCCCTGAAATATCCTTATTGACAAGGTCCGCCATGCAAAGTCTATAAAATAGTTCAATTGATTTTGACTTTCCGTTTCAAAAAATTAGAAACTTTCTGACCAGTCCACAACCGCTTTTTCAGCTGTATCCCAATCGCTGCCGGTCAAGCCCAAACCCTTTACCACCTGAGACGTTCCAACAAGATGCTTGAAATCTTTTTCATAGGAATCAGCCGAGCCTGTATCCGTATAAAAAGGCGCTAATTTGGTTTTTGAAGGTGTAATTTGTTGCAAGAAACTACGAACTGGCGTTGAAACTTCACCAGACCAAACTGGCCCACCAACCAAAACTAAATCATAATTACTTACATCTGGCAACTCGCCAACCAGTTTTGGTAATTGATTTGTTTCCAACTGTTTTTTGGCCCGATCTGAAGTATCAAACATATCAGTCGAAAATGTACCATCTGCTACCTTCATTGCAAAGACTTTTCCATTTGTCACTCTTTGAATAATTTTTGCCAGTCTCTCAGTATTACCAGACCAAGAATAATAGGCAATTAATATTTTTTTTGCCATCTTTTGTCTCCTAAATGTTTTTAACACTCTAACCGAGTTATCAATATCCTAAACTTGTTACTTACGATTAATCCCCAAACTATCTCGTGAGCCTAATTTTTCATCATGAGCTAAACGCACAACCAAGTCCGCAATACTCTTTCTTGATACATCGTGGCCACCAAATGGCTCACCTTTTTTTGTCACTTCATAACTTGTATCATTACCATTATCGAACCATCCTGGTCGAATAATTGTGTAGTTTAAATCAGAAGCCTCGATCACATCTGCTGCATCTCGATAATTCTGTAATACCGGATTAGAAGCCAAATTGCCACTAGCACCCACGGAAGCGGGAATTTCATTATAAATTCCCATCGAAGTAATAAACAAAAGGCGTTTTACGTCCGAATGATCCATTGCATTCACCAAGGAAGAGGCCATTGAACGTAAGTTACCACTTAAAGCAGCAAATACGGCATCTTGTCCCTTCAAAGCCTCAAGTAAAGTGCTTGTATCTGCCACACTGCCAGTTAACGCCGTTTCGCGCTCCTCATTTATGTGTCCTAAACGACGAGTATTTCTCGCCATTAAAGTTAATTTATCGGTTGTATTCTCTAAAAAGTAATTTCTTGTGACACTACCAACTGAACCAGTTGCACCAATAATTAAAATATTTGCCATTTTAAATTTCTCCTCTTTACTTTATAAAAACTAAATAACCTGATTTTGTGGATCG
>NZ_BJWE01000049.1 GCF_007990205.1 Pediococcus parvulus
TAATTTTCAATATGAGGTTAGGATTTTTTACTTTTAGTTTAAAGATTTTTTCAATTCAAAACAGACGCCCATCGGAAGCAACACGTTCATTAGAAAAACAGATAATAAATCCCGCTCAAACCAATAAACCGGTAAATCCACTTTCTAAATGTCTGGTCATCTAGTTTATTCGCAACTCTTGCTGCAAGGATCGTGCCAATTCCGGCGGCAATCATCCCTACCAAGATGTAAGGCACATCATGCACATCTAAAATGCCATTAGCGACCCGCACGCTGTTAATGTAAAAAGCGTCAATTAAGAAAAAGCCTTGAATACTGGCCGTATACTCCGGAATTGATGTGGATAGCGACAAAAAGTACAGAGCCATCAATGGGCCACCAATCCCCAACAACCCATTAAAGAATCCAGAAATCACCATAAAACAAACCGCTATGTACCATGGATATTTACGATCACCTGCGTTTTTAAACAGCATAAAATACAAACACAACGCCACCAATAAACATCCCAATAACACCCGCATCACATGGGTATCCAAAACACTGCTGAGATGGACGGACCAAGTGGCCACCGCCGCGTAAATAATAAACGGCACCACGACTCGTTTTAGTTTAAATTCATGGCGATATCTATAGGTCAAGCCCACCATGCTGGCCAACATACTCAAACCCGCAATCCCGGCTGCCGGAGCGATGGGTAAAATGAACGGAAAAATCGTCATCATCACAATGACCGCGCCAAAACCGGTCAAGCCTTGCACAAATCCCGCTACCATTGCCGGGAAGAAAATTAATAACCAAGTCATTTAACGATGAGCTCCTTTGACATAATTGTGTCTAGTATGGCTGATTACCCCATCATGGTCAATAACTGCATTCTTTAAAATACTTAAATGATTAATTCAGGATACAAAAAAGGCAAAGCCATCGCTGGCTTCACCTATCCTTCTTCAATTCCTAGAATCAAGCGAACTTCTTCCTCTGTTAACGAGCCCTTATTTTCGGTTCCGCTAAGCACTTGATCTACGAAATTTCGTTTCTTTTCTTGTAGTTTATAAATTTGTTCTTCGATGGTCCCTTTCGTAATTAAACGGAAAACATCCACCTGTTTCTTTTGACCAATTCGATGGGCCCGCGCGGTGGCTTGATCCTCAACCGCCGGATTCCACCACAGATCGACCAACACGACCATATCGGCACCAGTTAAATTCAAACCAGTTCCCCCGGCCTTGAGCGAAATCAAAAAGATATTCTTCTCGCCGGCATTAAACGCATTGACCATTTCCAAGCGTTCCTTAGGTTTCGTACTTCCTTGCAGGACATAATGATCCAAATGCTGTTTATCCAGCTCGTTTTCCAAAATCGATAACATACTGGTAAACTGCGAAAAAATCAAGACATGCCGATTATTTTCTTCTGCTTGCCGCAAAATTTCAGTTAACTGCTCTAGTTTACCGGAATCACCTTTATAATCATCTAAATACAGAGCCGGCGTATCACAAATCTGTCGCAAGCGCGTCAAACCAGCCAAAATAGCCAACTTGTTTTTCACAAAGTTTGCGCCGGTCATCCCTTGAACCTTCACCTGCATTTGTTTCAATTGGGCCAAATAAACCGTCTTTTGTTTGTGTGTCAGTTCATTGTATAAGTTTGTTTCGACTTTCGCCGGAATATCTTTTAACACAACGGATTTCTCCCGCCGTAAAATAAACGGTTTGACGCGCACAGCCACTTCATCGGCAGTTAATTGTTTGAATGCTTTGCGGCTAGGTAACAGTCCAGGCATGACAATTTCAAAAATCGCCCACAATTCTTCGACTCGATTTTCAATTGGCGTTCCAGACAACGCAAAGGTGTTTTTTCGTTTGAGTTTTCGAATACTCTGATTGGTTTTGGTGCTCGAATTCTTCACAAATTGAGCTTCATCCAACACCAAATAATTAATTTTGCGATCATTATACTCGGTCACGTCCAAACGCGCGCTATTATAACTGGTGATCAGCACATCGGCTTGTTCGTTTTCAATCAAATCGCGGCGATTAGCCTTATTGCCATCGACAACCTGGGTTTTAATTTCAGGCGCAAACTTAGTAAACTCTTCTTGCCAGTTATAGATTAAGGAAGCGGGTGAAATGATTAGATCGGGCTTGTCTTTATCAATATGATCCAACAAAAATGCGATCATTTGAATCGTTTTACCAAGACCCATTTCATCAGCTAAAATACCGCCAAAATTATAACTATCCAGCATCTCCAGCCACTTCACCCCAACTGCTTGGTACGGCCGCAAAATGCCGTGTACTGGGTGAGAAGCTTTAATTTCAAAGTTTTCCGGATGTGCTAAGTTTTCGGCAAGTTGTTTAAACTTATCATCAAACTTAGCGGTTCCCTGTAAGGCTGCTTGAACCGCAAACGCCTGTGAAGCATGCACTTTCAGTTGCCCGTTTTTAAACTTCCCTTGTTGGCGAATATTCAATAGTGCCTTGCTGACCTTACGAAATTCATCGTCCAACAAGACCAGTGAGCCGTCTGCCTGGGTGATATATGGTTTTTGCGAATCTAGCTGTGCTAAGACACTATCCACATCGTTTTCGTCGACACCTTGCAACGAAAACTTCACTGAAAGTAGACCATCCTTTTCTGAAACGTTCACTTTCGGCGCGAGATCCTTAGAATCATGCAAACTGTTTTTCAGGTCATCACTCAGCGTTACCACACCATTCTTACGCATGTTTGGCAACTCCAGCATGAAGAAGTTAAACATTACATCGGCATCATCGAAAGCCTTCACCCAGACATCCTTACGTAAATAAAAACCAAGACTATTCAAATAATCCCAAGCCTGATCCTCTTTTTCAGTATTACGGCGTTTTTCAGGGACCTGATCAATATCCTTACTATCAATTAATTTACCACCGTAGTCATAACTTAATTTCAATTGCAGATTGTTGTCTTGTTTGCTCAAATCAAAATGGGGAGTCATTTGACTATCAAAAAAGTCTGCTGATACATCCAAATTACCAATTAATTTGAAGAATTCAATGAAATTTTTCAGTTCTGCTTCCTTACTCTTGTCAAAATGCATTTGAAAGCCTGCATCAGCGGGGTCACGATTCATAGCATCGCCCATGATGTTATTGTACATATCAACGATCCGACTGATAATAATAGCTTGTTGTGTAGTAGCTTGATAAAAAACATTTTGATTAATCACAATTGCACTTCCAAAGATCAATTCCTGAAAATCGCTTTGAATTGTTAGCTCGTATCCTTCTTCATCCGGTTTAAGAGCACCTTTAATCAAACCGCTATTTGCATGAAACGGCTGATACTCAATACTATCAAATAAAAATTGATGATCGCTTTTTTGAAAATGGAAGTTTTGTAATTCATTACATAATTCAATAAACTTAGGAACTACCCTATCCGCCAGAAGATAATATTTATTCATATCTAGCGTTCCGTTTCCATCGAAACTAGGCAATCCGGTCACAGTCATGAAATCTATTAAGGCCTTATCCGCTCCTGAAAACACAGTTTCACCCAACTGAAACTCATTTTTTCCGGCTGTTTTATAGACACCCTCATCCATGTATGCAGCCAAAAAACGTTTAAGATTATTCACCACATAAAATTTATTATCAGTTTTTCTTGCAACCCTGAGCCTAAGAAAGAGATGATTTTCAGCTGGGTAGTTCCAACCCTGACTTAACTGGCCAACCATCATAGTAACATCAAGCACCAACGGCTCCCGAACTGTTTCGGCTAAAGGTGTAAAGTATCGTTTTTCGGGCAAATCGATACTCTGTAAATAGCGCTCACCTGCCAAATCAGCCATTGATTTTCGCTTGTGCACCATTTTTATCTCTGGAAAGTCAACTGTAGGGTCTGTCCAGTCTGTCTCGTCATCATCGTAACTATCGCGATTAACATCAAATAACGTCTCGATTGGATCCTTTGCAAATTTAAATAGTTCGACTACTGCCGCTACATGCTTACAGAAACCATTTTCTGCAAAATATGGACAAGTACAGTTATCATTATCTGGATCTCGTCCCACAGATACATCATACGCATAAGTACCATAGACTGTGGCTTCCACCACCTGTCGCTCTTCGTCCAAATTCTCAATGTTTACTTGTCCATCCTGAAAAAGCTTTTTCCCTCTGTCCCAAATCTTGGATGGCATTGTTCTCCGACGCATATTATTACTCCAAGTCTTAATCTGATTTTGATCCTATACTTCTATTTTACACTACTGTTGTTGAAAACAGTGTTACGAAATGCTGAATAGTTTTCATAATCATGCAAAAACACAGATCTCAAGAGAAAGATCTGCGTTTTTATTATTTTTAATTGATTATATGTACTCACTTTTGGATAACATCGGGGGTTAAAAATTATTCTACAACTCACAAGTACGCAAAAATTTGGTCAATTCTTCAAAAAAGCAAAGCTCTCTCAAAAAGAGAATTTTGCTTTCGTTTCATCTAGCTTTACATATTCACGCCATTTCCCAAAATCTGTTGGTAATTCTGAATAACAAGATTAAAGTCCGCGGTTGAAAGCTCGCCAACTCTTTCCATTTGTCTTTTAAAATAATCAAAAGAATACATTTGCCAAGCATTTACGTACCCGTCGATTTTTGAATGATGTACTTTCACCGAACCAAAACGATGCTTCGTATGTGTAATCGGGCAAACTACACACAGTCCTGTCAGTCTGTTATATTCTGTTATGCTAATCACAACGGCTGGACGTCTCTTATTAATCTCATTACCGGGTGAAGGATCAAAGTTTAGATAAATAATGTCCTGATAGTGCGGATAATCATTCATCTTTTTCACGTCCAATCATTTTCACGTCCTCAAACTCTGATTTTTGAGAACTAATTTGTTTCAACAATTTTGGATCTTTAAAGGGATTTTTAAGCTTAGGCATAAATACAATCTCTCCATTTGGCCCTTTGGTAACAAAATATCGGGCATCCTTGTCTAATTTTATATTTGCGGGAACGGTCAACACTGTGGAATTACCCACTTGACGAGGCTTTATCGTTTGATCTGCGGCCATAAGCATACACTCCTCTTATTAGGATTGGTTTATTATAGGCAAAGTGTATCGTATATACAATGTGTTTACAAGCAAAGACAATTCATTCACTGAGTTTTTACTGACTGACCACCACTAGTAAGAAAGTACGCAAAAAATGCCTTTGTTTTCTAAAATTGAAAGGCTCCAATAAAGTTAGACGAAAATCTAACTTTATTGGAGCCTTTCAATTACGCATCCATCACTTTTTATGTTTTAGTCTACCTTCATTGCCCGAACTTCTTCAATAAACCAACGATTGAAGTCATCTGTATCAATGCCAACTGCGACTTCCGCATTTGTTTGGCCATTATGATAGGCACCACGAATGTCAGCCACCGTCTCACCAATTGCGGGACCACTAGTCTGAATATCAATCCAGTAGTTCACCGTTTGGTAATATTCCGGATGTAAGAGGTAGCAAATCGTATTCACGTCATGCATCGGAATGCCGCCTTCATGGCCTTCATAGTAATGTTTAAAAATTGAGGCCAACATATTGCCTGCTTCTCCTAACGTGGAAACTGTCTCCAAGGTTTTTGGAGTCAACAAGGCTTTCATCGTCACATCCAACCCAATCATCACAATCGGAATTCCAGAATTATACATAATTCGCGCAGCATCAGGATCTGTGTACACATTAAACTCAGCCGCACTTGTCATATTACCACGGCCAAGTGCTCCACCCATCGCCACGATACGGGTAATTCTGGACTTCACTTCTGGATGGACAGCTAACAGTAAGGCGATGTTCGTGTAAGCCCCTGTTGGCACTATTGTCACGGGCTTTGAACTACGCATGATGGTCAGATACAGGGCCTCCATTGCAGAGTGCTTTACCGTTTCACCCACAAATTCATCAAAATCATAACCGGGCATCCCTGATTCCCCATGGATTCTTGCTGCATCTTCAAACGGCTTAATTAAAGGTTGTTCGGCACCACTAGCTACAGGAACTTTTTTGTCGAAGAAATGGACTAGTTTCAGCGCATTCCGCGTCGTTTTATCCACTGTGAC
The DNA here is from genome assembly GCF_007990205.1 of Pediococcus parvulus. Taxonomy (GTDB): domain Bacteria; phylum Bacillota; class Bacilli; order Lactobacillales; family Lactobacillaceae; genus Pediococcus; species Pediococcus parvulus. Next base: position 6,109 of record NZ_BJWE01000049.1, read on the forward strand.
ATTGCCCGCCACGGTCGTGATTAGCCGAACGTCAAACTCAGGATTGTTCAAAGCAACGGAGATGGCAGCTGCATCATCAATTCCAGGATCGCAGTCCATAATTATTCTAGTTGTCATGATTGTTTGTGACCTCCTCATAAAGTTGGTTTCCTTAGTTCCATTGTACTGGTTTCTCGCAATTTGAATAGCCCTAAATTCGTTCCGCAATTATCAAAAAGCACTTCTGGTATTACCCAAAAATATTTTTATAACGGTTTAAATTGGTACTGGTGCCGACAAGTTCGCCTTGAACCACGATTCGATTTGGTTCATTGTAGTTCGCCGAAGCACAGGTAATCAGTGTGACCACTTTTTTACCAGGAACATCTCGCAATACTTCCACTTCGTTTTTGGAGACGGTCCGTTTGCTGTAGGTACGGTAACGGTAAACTTTTTTCATGTCCGTAAGGTAAATCATGTCGCCCACCCGCACCCGTTTTAAAGGTGAAAACAGAATCCGCGTATTCGTCATATAGTGCCCAGCCATGGCATAGTTGCCCTTGCCCATCTGTTGATCTTCCGACATGGTGCCGGCACCTCGTGACAGGACCTGATTGCCCAATCCTTTCCCAATGGGTAATCGAAGCGACACATTAGGAATCGCAACTTTGCCGACCGACGCATATTCAGAAGCATTGCCACTCTGTATGGCGTTTTGAGCGGCATTTTGGACAGCATCTAAACTAACGCTAACTGGATTCAGCATTTTGACTGTTGAATAATCAAAATTAGCCGATTTTCGTTTGGCTGCTTCCACCTTTTCAGCAGTCATATCATCCACTTCTTGATTTCCCATGTGACGAATCAGCGGATCACTTAACAGCGCAATCAGCATGATCAGTAAACCAAACAAGAAAATCAATCCCAGCAACCATCCTTTTAGTTTTCGGCTCATTTAGCTCACCTTCTTCTGCTCTTGCGTTTGTACCAACGATAACCACCATATGTTGCGCCACCTGCTACAAGGATACCGAGACCAATCCACAACCATGGAATTTGTTTCTTTGCTGCCGGTTCCTTTTCGTTTGGAATGCGATGCCCCCGGACTAACAAACGGTGGGTATTGATCATGTAAGGTGTACAGGTCATCAACGTCACATAGTTATAGTTATCATCCCTTTGAAAATTATCTAGTTCTGTTGGCTTGACCGTTTTGATGCGATCCACCTTGTAGGTCATTTTTTTACCTTTAGAGTTGATGAAGAACCGATCGCCAACTTTCATTTTTGGTAAGTCCGTGAACAGCTTGCTTCCCGGCAAACCACGGTGAGCCGTGACCACGCTGTGGGAGCCTTTTTTCCCGCCTAGCGAGGACGTTTTTTCCATAAGACCAGCGCCTTCACTTAATTGCAGATCATCAGTACCTTTAAAAATGGGTAATTTAGCGTCAATTCCAGGAATGTTGATGGTTCCCAGCATTTCCACCTGCGTCAGCATCCCATTCATTACGTTGGATTTTTTGTTTTTATCCACTTTTCTGACGTTAAATTTTTGAAACGGATTCTTCAGCCAAGACCAAGTTTTATTAAGTTTGGAGGTCGAAACTACGACAGCCTGTTTGCTATGTCGTGAAACAGAGTTATAGGTATCAATCATGCGATGTTGTTGCTGTTGTGACATAGCATTCGATACGAATGGAAAGACAATAATGCTCAGACCAATTACAAATATTAGGGTTGCGAGTGTTCGTTTTAGCCATTTTCGTTTAATGACCAGCACCTCCTTTGGAAAATAGATTTTTTTGAGCTATGTATGACAATAAGGATGAACAAGCATCCTTATTGTTGAAACTTTATGTGGTAAAAATTAGTTAGCGATTAAGCTAATTTGTTTTTACGTGATTTGTAGTAATAGTATCCAGATCCACCCATCAATACTGCACCGATAAGGACGAATACCCAGATTCCCATACCACCAGTGATTGGAAGACCATATGTTGAGTTTTCGATTTCTTTTGCTGCAGCAGCTTCAGAAGTTTCACTAATTGTAAATGAAATTGTCTTATCTAATGGTGCATATCCATCTGGAGCTTTTGTTTCTTCAAGATAATATGTGCCATAAGGCATTGATGGAATATTAAAGCCACCCTTTACTCCTGTGTCACCTGAAGTAAACTTAGTCGCTTTTTCTGTTGTATCTACCCATCCGACGAATTTATTGGCTTCAAATTTTGCATATTTTCCTGCTCCAATTGTTGAATTATTGGTTACATAGAATTCAGCACCGTTTAAGGCACTACGATCGTCTCCATCCACTTTCAGAAAGTCTTTTTCACCAAAAACTAAATAGTTTTTTACAGAAAAGGTCCAAACACCATTTACTTGATTTACTGTTACGTCATCAGGAGTACTGGTGGTAATTGAGATATTACCTTGTGAAACTTTAAACTTAATTACTGCAGGCGTATAACCATCCACTTCTGTTTCCGTTAATGTATAGTTACCTGCTGATAAATTTTTAATTTTCAAAATACCGTTTTCATCAGTAGAAGCTTCTACAGGTTCAAAGTTAGTCGAACCATCTTTAGTTAAGGTAAATTCAATATTCTCTTTAAGTTCAAATTCACCTGGTTGATCTTTATCTTCCATTTTCTTTTCTAATTCCGGATCCGTTTTAGGTACCGTATTTTTAGCGTATAAATGCACCGTTTTTCCGGTTGCAGCCGCTAATGGAAGACTAAAAACAGTTGGAATTGCTTTAGAAGTTGTATGATCTGTATCAATATATGTTTCCAGAATCATATACTTACCGTTATTTGTAATATTGGTAAAATTAAACAGATTATCATTGATTTCAGATGTTCTGGAATCAATAGTCTGGATAGGAGCTGATACTCCTAAATCAGCTAACAACTCATCTTGTTCTCCGTCAAAGTTCAAAATATATTGTTGAAATGCATTGAATGCTTTTCCATCATCTTCATATGATGGCGTTGTACTTTTCTTTTTCCAGGCATCAAAGGCTGCATCTACACTGTAGATAGAAAATGCAACATCCCCATCGTCTTCTCGATTCCAATTTGTATAATCATCAAGATTATCTAACTCAGCACCAGTATTTGTAATATCTTTGGCGTCTTTACCTCTGATCATTTTATGCAAACTGACGGTAACCTTATCATCTGTTTCTGCCGCACTTACGCTTTTCACGCTAGTCATTCCCAGTGCTAATGGTGCCATTGCTGCCATAACCAACAGTCCTGCTCCGAGCTTCTTGAAGAGCCCTTTTTTCGTTGATTTCATATATTCTTCCTCCTCGTATTCTAGCTATTACCCTCTTTGATTTTTTGCTTACAGCCGTTGAAAACTTGTTCTATTATCTTTGTTGAAAAAATTTTATCCGCGCCGTTCCAATACCAGTGGGAGAATAATCCAATTATCCATTTGCTCTACCTCACTTTTTTCCGATACATCCACATGCCGGAAGCCAGTACCATCAAGCCAACTAGAATAATAATGAGGTTACCTATACCACCAGTTATTGGCATAGTTGGTGCAGTTAAATGATTATTGAAAGTCACTAATGTTGAATCGCCATCAATGACTGAGAGATCAATTTCAATCGATTTTTGACTCTCTTGAGTATCATTATTGTATGTGATGTCCGTTTTATAACCATCTGCTTCAACTTCTGTCACAGTTACTTTGGCATCTTCTGGGAGATCCTTAATTGTGACAGTTTGACCAGCGGTAAGTTCAATTGGAGAAGTCGATTCACCATCCGAATTAAACGTGATTTCCTGTTCATCGTTGCCAATTGTGTATTTATAGATACCTTCTTTTGCGGGATCAATCTTCAAGTCAAACTTAAACTTAGTATCATCCGGAACAGCACCAGAGACTGTTTTTTTGATTTGAAGATCCTTGGTTCCTGGTTCTTCCTCGGTAAATTTGTTCACATAATCTACAAGCTGACTCTCACCTTTGTCTACGGTTCCCATCACAATTTTGCTAGTGAATTTTCCATCAATAGTTGTTCCGGGATCCGTGTTAAATGTAATTGATGTGCTTGTAAATGGACCATCAGTTTCCTCAATCGAGAATTTTGATCCATCTGGTACAACTAAGGAAACGAACTGTTCATGTCCCAAGGTAATTGTCTCAGATTCCCCGTTTACAAATCGAAGCTCACGATCTGTGCTTTCACCACTAACACGCATTTTTAAAACACCTGTAAAATTCGGTTCATCTAATCTCGTAATAACAAACTGGAATTTTTCTTGTTTATTCTCGTCACTACCTTCAATCGTTTTTCGTAGAACTAATCTCGTTTCTTCCGGTTCGGGTTCTACCTCGGTAGTTGGATTGTACGTCCAAGAATGTGTTTCGGCAGATGAGCCAGTATATGTGTTAGCCACAATTGTTCCATTAAAGTTCGTTGTACTAGTAACTTCTTGAGTTGGTGCTAAAATCGATCCAAAGAATATACTACCCACCAGTTGAACTTTTTTTACATCTTCTGGAATTACCCATAAAATTGAATAATTAAATCTTTGATTCTCTCCGGCTTCAGGGTCAGAGCCAACTCCTACACCATCAACAAAAATTTTCATGTCTGATGCGCCCAGTCCGCCATCCGCTTGAGGCGTCGCAATAAAAATTAAATTTTGATCATCTCGTAATCTAATATCTAATTCTTTTCCTGCTATTTGCGCATTACTTACTTTGATAACAAAAGTGTTTTGTACAGCTTCGTCTTCAAAGTTTAATGTCAACTTATTGCCATCTGTTGTCAGATAACGTGTGTCATCAAAATCAATTGCATACGGAGTTCTTGCTAACTCGTTACGAGTCTGATGAAGCGTGGTAAGCGTACTAGTTACATCAATCCAGTTTCCATTGATAGCCGCTCCAGTAATCGTATTACCAGAGTTTTGATACTGATATTCGACTCTTCCTGTATTTAATGGTCCACCAGTCAAAAAAGTTTGTGCACCATTATTAATATCAGTCAAAGAATGGTCATTTCCGAAAACGGCAGCTCTCATAGTAATTCGATCTCGTCGACCATCATATGAGTTTACATAACTAGTTTCTTGCCAACGCGTGTCACGCTTCTCATTACCAATTTCGGCATGACTTGTTAATGAGTTAACCGCAATGTTTCCACTTGTATGAGCTTGCCCCCCATTAGCAAAATTTTCCGCAAAAATATGGAAATTTGCTGCAATTCCTAATGGATTTCCTGTTCTATCTGGTAGTGTAGGAATTGGGATTTGTTCTAGTGGTCGCGTTGTTTTAGTTTGCCCACTTTTTGTAGCTTTCGTTGCCTTTGAAGTCGCATCTGTGGCATCCGCATCATCTGATTCAGATTCGCTCTCACTGCTATCCTGTTTAGTTTCGGATTCAGTTTCTGATTCTTTTTCAGTTGATGTACTATCAGCAGATTCTGCTTTTTCATTTTCAACAGGTGCTAAAAATGATAAGCTTCCAAAGTTTACTGCTTGCGTTAAGCCACTAAACTGCATTTGGATATCTGCCTTAAAATCTTCCGCAATCGTTTGAATTTCCAACGGCAAGGTGATTTCGTAGTCAAACACTTGATCATCTGCAATGTTTTCAAATTCAGACTTGTTCCATTTCAACATGTAACTACTAAATTCAGAGCTATATTTATAACTCATTTTAGGTGCCGTTGAAAATGTGCCATTCACAACTTCGGGCGTAATTTCTTGGGTTGTACTCGACAATTTTAATGTGTCGGTTCCCAACAACTTCAGGACTGTACCATCATTCTCTCGTGCCTGTTTTCCAGTCATCTTCAAGTGAAACTTGGCATTCACTTGTTTATCAGCATCAACCTCCTCCAACTTTTCATCATTTTCGTTCGTTAGTTCTGTCTCCGTAATTCTAAACTGGTCAGTTTGATCTTCTTCGGCAAAGGCTCCCGTGGCAGGGTACCCAATTCCAAAAAGTAGCAAGCCAACCATTAGAACCGAGTAGATCTTCCTAATGGTCATACAGCTATCCCTCCTAAAACACGAAACGGCAACGTTCAAATTTATCACAGTAATCTTATGGTTCCTATTACTTTAATTTGAGTATGGCAAGCGTTTTATATTTATTGCAAATTTAATCTATATTAACCATAATTTAGATCTAATTATCATTTACATAAAGTAAGCGTTTTATAAAAATATGTAAAAAAATAGTGAATATTCTGCCAAAATTTCTCAAAGGCACGATTATTCACTACTTTTACATTGTTTTGTGACAGTTTTTAGATATCTGTCACTTTATTACTCATTTTACCAACTAAACAGGCCAACCACGCCGGCCGACATTAACGAAACTAGCACACCAGATAACAGCATGTAGCCCACGTTTTTAGAGATCACATCGTTCTTTTTACGATCCACGATTCCCTTGAACGCTCCGATAACCATTCCGGTAGTTGAAAGGTTCGCAAACGAAGTTAAGAAGACAGTCAACATTGCTTTGAAATGAGGGGCATAAGATTGCACAACAGGTGAAACTTTTCCCATCACCACGAATTCATTGGTAACTAATTTGGTTCCCATGAATTGGGCAAACTTGAAGGCTGTTGGCACATCTAATCCTAAAAGCCAAGCAAATGGGAACATGATAACTCCCAAAATATTTTCCAAAGTTAGCCAAGGTGCGATTAACTGCATGCCAGAATCGATTAATTTAGCTAACGCCACAAAGGCAATCACGTTCGCTAAAATAATCAAAACCAGTTTACCGGCACCTAAAATTGAATCACCCAAGAATGAGAAGAATGGTTCTTTTTTAGGTTTGGCATCAGCCTTAACTTGATCTTCAGCTAATTCTTCGGAGCCACTTGGATCAGTTGTTTGCGTATTTTCAGCAACTTGCGCACTGCTACCAATTTTAGCAATAACATCTTCTTCAGGTGTCACCGTAACAGGATTCAAAATAATCGTCACAATAATTGCATTCACAATATTAATTGGCACTGCGGCAATGACATACTGGCCGGGCATCATTTGCATGTAAGCACCCAGAATTGAGGCCGTCACACAACTCATCGACATCATGGCAATGGTTACCAAACGTTGAGCTTTCATCTGTTTCAATTGCAAACTCGAAACAGCGAGCGCTTCAGTATTACCAAGAAACATCATTTCAACTGCGAAGAAAGATTCAAACTTAGGTTGACGGGTAATAAATGCTG
>NZ_BJWE01000050.1 GCF_007990205.1 Pediococcus parvulus
TCTGGTTAAAACCACCGCGACCATCTGCTTCAGCTGCGGCATAGGAAAACCCAATGCTTAGCGATAGACAACCGGCCAGTTTATGATGGTGCCGAAGCCGCGCCGCCACCTGTTCCCCAATTTCTTTAATGACGGTTTCAATTTCGACTTGGTTAAAATAATCTCGTGGCAATACTTGCGAATTACCCAGGCTAGCTTCTTTAACCTTAGTTGGTTCCGTGACTTGTGCGCGATCAATTCCCCAGGCCGTAGCAAATAATTGGCTACCAATGATGCCAAGTTGTTGTTTGAGTAAATAAGGGTTGGTGTGGGCTAGCTCATACATATTGTGAATTTGAAGCCGGTTCAAACGTTTAGCCATACGGGGGCCAATCCCCCAAACGTCCGTTAATTCGTTGATTGACCAAATCTTATCTGGCACAGTTTCGTAATGGATTTCACCGATCAATTCATGATTATGTTTAGCGTAAAGGTCTAAGGCTAATTTAGCTTGCACCGGATTGTCACCAATTCCCACGGTGGTATACAAGCCTAGCTTTTGCCGAACTGTCTTTTGAATCAAGCGCGCCACTTCGCGAACGGAATTGCCAAACAGACGCCACGAATGGGTCATATCCAAAATGCTTTCATCAATTGAATAGGGCCAAACTTCTTTTTCAGCCGCAAACTGATGAAAAACTTGATTAATCTGCAAATTACGTCGAATATAAAGGTTCATGCTGGGTGGCACAACCCACAGCCGCGGATCATTGGGTAAGTCACGTTTGCGGGAGACATTGGCTTTGAGATGAAATAAGTGTTTAGCTTCGGGTGACGTGGCTAAGATTAGTCCTCCATTGGTATTTTCAGCTTCACTAAGAACAACTAGCGGAACTTTTAATGGATTAAGCTCCCGGGCAACGGCTTCACAACTCGCATAAAAGGACTTGTTATCAATTAAAAAGAACACGCCATGCGGTTCATCATCAAAAAACATTTTGATCACTTCCGTTAACTTTTATCTGTATTTTAGCACAAAAACAAACATGCGTTCCCTCGAGCTGCTAGAAATCTGATTAAAAATAGTCGAAAGTCAGTTATAGTCATGCTATAATATAGATAGAAAAAGGAAGCCCCGCTAGAACAGGACTTCCTATACAAGCCGCTTTAAAGGCGGTGGCCTAGATTACAAAACTACATTGTCGCCCTGTAACCGACCAAAGTTACGCAGGGCGGCTTTTTTATTTGTGGTGCTTGTCGATATAGCTGAGTAGCGCAATTAAAAACGTGCCAAACAGCAACATCAACGAGAGTGTCTGGAAGACGCTCATTGGCTGTGAAACCTTCCTGAAGATTATTCCATATTCCCATGGGCCTCACCTCGCAAGGGAAAAGACAGCCACCGCTCTTAAAACTTCTTGCTTGGTCTATTATACAGAAAACTTGTATAGGAAGAAATATTTCTTGTGACCAGTGTGTATTTTTTGCTTTAGAATGATTGAAATTTGTTTTATTAAAAAGCAATAGCTATGTAGCTGCTTGGGCATTAAAGTGGGAGTGATATTTATGATAAAAGAAACACCAAAAAATATTGAAGAGTTGAAAAAGAAAGCAAATAATAAAAATAGTTGGCGTGACCGTTTGTCTGCTGTAACGGTTCTGAAAGAATATGATTGCAGGCAATCCAAAGATATACTGACTAGACTGGCGATACATGATCCGGTATTTAAAGTTAAAAATCCTGCATTTCGTGCTGCTCAAGCATTAGGCGTAACCATTCATGGAAAGCCTATTTATTTAGGTAAAAGAAAGAAGGGAAATCTGGTTAAGGGGATTAATAAAAAGCTTGAAAAGGTTAGAAATTCATTGCCAGATGATTATTCATTCGAAGATTTTAAGAGTGAATTCCAAAAAAAATGTCCAAACGCATATGATGTTTATGAGGGTACTGAAAAAGATTTTGACGGTTGGCTTAAAAAATCAGAAGCAAATTTACCCCATAGAAAATAATAGTCAGTGAACTGTAATAGCTCAAAGAAAGTTAGATGGATTTTCAAAATAAAAACGGCCAATAGGGTATACCCGACCGAAAGAAATTGGTTCAATCCTACAAACAATTGATATGAGTGGGGTTGTTAATGCGTTTGCGTTTATTATTACAGTTGGGTTTTTGATGTATCTATGGGGATTCAAACTACCGGGTTGGCGACTATCACGCTCGGCAAACTGGTTAGTAGTGAGTTTTGCAATTGTGGTTTTACTGGCACTGATTGTTTGGAATGGCTTTGGTTCAGGCGATAAGCTTTCGAATATTTTTACCAGTTACGATTTTTCGTTAGGCCATTTTAACCTAAAAATCGTTTTAAGCGCGTTAGAAACAGTCTGCGAAGAATGGGCGTTTCGTTTTGCAGTCTTGTTTTTAAGCTTGAAGGCTTTCAGTCATGTAAAGAATCAGTATGTCTGGGTAGTTTTGATTAATGGATTGTTATTTGGTCTGTGGCATTCTTCAAATTTACTCGCGGGTCAATCCCTTAGCGCAACTCTGAATCAAATTTTGTTTGCAGCTGGCGGAGGGATGATCCTTTCAGCGACGTATCTTTACACGCAAAGTATCGCAGTTACCATGGTTAGTCATTTCTTCTTAGATATTTTTGCTTTCTCAAATACGAATGGCAATTTATTGATGACTTCTCCAGATGGTGTCGATTGGATTGCCACTTGGATTGTGGTGATTGTTCTTGTTCTCGTAGCATTGTTCTTAGTTACCGGCAAACGAAAACAGAGTATTCAAGAATCTATTTCTTATGAATAAAGGATGTTTACAACTAAAAATTTCTAGAGAGTAAAGGCTCGAAGAAATACTAATGGGGGCATTTGATATGTTGATAGAAAGATTGTGTGGAATTTTAGCGTTGGCAATAGCTGGATGGCAATTCTATAGTTTTAGGCAGGCATTTAGAAGTTTTAAAAAAACGGCCGGGAAAAACACTAATGTATTTATAGGGTTTGGACTTTGGTTTGGCTTGTTCTTTGGAATTATCATATTCCTTTTAGGATTAGCGTTGCTTTTCGGAGCATTTTAAAATAGTCAAATTAATCGAGCATTATTATAAAACAAAGAGACTGGGAAAAATCCCAGTCTCTTTCTGTTTCTGAACTTTAATAGTCGAAATCGAGGGAGAAGTCACAACACCTTTTTCCCACTCTTTTTAGAAATAATCTGCCAAAACAGGCTTTGGGGTGACAAATAATTGATCTAATTTAGCAAGTACCTGTGGACTAGCTTCAAATTGACCAAAGGCTTGTTGAGAGCTTAAGGTGCGATAACCAAAAGTAGCCTTGGTAAATTGTTGAATTGTCACTGTTGGCACATCAGCTTTTTTCTCAGAATCATGCTCAATTCCCGTTTTGCCATCAGTAGCCGAGATGGTCCAGCTCCCTTGGTTTTGCTGGATCACTTCATCTTCAATGTTAAAACTCAAGGGTTTAAAATCGGATTTTTCAAACGGATATACCGCCAAGAATGCCTGTAAGTTAACAATGCGGCCCATCATGTACGGATGCGTTTTAACTTCTAAAGCATACGGATCAGCTAGTAAGTCGCCTTGGTAATTTGGATTAGCATTTTCAAATGTGTATGTTTGATAGCCAGCCCCATGTTTGAATACAAAGCTCAGTAGTGACTGATAACTAGCGGGGGTAAGATGCACAAATTCCTGTACGTGGAACTCATCTGCCGAACGGGTATAAATGAGATAGCCAGTAACAGCTTGCTGGGCATCTTGATAGTATGCGACTTGCCATTCGGGATGCTTTTCGGTTAAATATTGCCACCACCAGTCAGCACGAATGAGACCCCCGTTCTGGCTGAGGGGTGACTCAAGATAAGCTCCTTTAATGACAGAAATTGCATTCTTTAAACTAGTCCGGCGCACATGACCAACTGGGCTGGGTTTTACCCTGGGAAGTTTGTCACCAGAAAGCCGATATAATTGATGATCAAAAACTTGTTCGTAGCCAAACTTACGATAGTAAGCAAACGAGAAAGGTGCTAAGTAGGAAAGGACCACATTATTTTTATACATATCATGAAGGGCGGCTTTCATTAAAGTCCCGGCAGCCCCTTTACCGGAATATTCAGGGACACTCATCACATCGGTAATCCCATTCATGAGAAGGGGATTACCGTGAAAATTCACTTTAAACGGCATGCTGAAGAGGCCACTAACCAGTTCATCATCTTCAAATATCCCATACGGAATTCCGTGGTCAAACCGTGTGGACCAGAATTTTTTGCGAAAGTCACTATCAGGTTTATTGAATGCGTAAAGATACAGATTATACAAGGCAGCCTTTGAAGAATTATCAAGCACAAATTGTGATTTCATCGTAACCTCCGTGGTTAATTAATACCTTAATTTTAGCATATTTGGCAGTGGTATAGACAGATCTACGGCTAAAACTAAAAATGAAATTTTAGCAGTTTTCAAACTGTCTTAAGTTAACTTTCAAAAGAATAAAGATTATTCAGCAAGCTTGCTTAAAACCGGGTACGTTTGCTATAATATAAAAAGTTGCTAAATAGTAATGATTACTTTTTAAAAAACGGGGAATTTATATTGAAACATAAGTGGCTATACGTGCTAGCAGTTCTCACTGGAATGTGTTTACTAGTTCTGGGGGGCTGCGCGCCAAGTAAAAACAAATCGAATAAACTTCATATTGTGACTTCCCTGAATTTTTATGGTGAAACGGCTAAGGCGGTTGTGGGCAAATACGGGACTGTGGACGAAATTATCAATGGACCTAATGTGGATCCGCATGATTTCGAGCCGACTACGAATACGGCTAAATCAGTGGCTAAAGCCGACGTCATTGTCTATAACGGTTTGGGCTATGACAGTTGGATGCAACGGTTGATTGAATCGGATTCCGAATCGGGAGCTACTAAAATTAATGTTGGTGGAACTGTGATGGGAAAGAAGTTAACAGATAATCCGCATGTGTGGTATAACCATCAAACCATGCCTAAGTTAGCCCAAAAATTAGCTAAAGTTTTTGCGAAAAAAGATCCGAAACATCGCAAACAATTCGAAAAAAATGCCGCTCGTTACATTAAGTCACTTAATAGAATTGACAAACAAATTGCCCAGCTTAAGAAGAATCGATTGAAGAGTCGAGTCGATGTGAGTGAACCAGTTTTCGACTATGCGTTGGCAAAACTGGGCTATAAAGTTAATAATTCTCATTTTGCGTTGGCGGTTGAAAATGGTTCTGATCCAACTACACAGGATATCCGCCAGATGCAAAACGATATTAAGAAACATAAGATTGCGTTTTTCGTTAATAATCCGCAAGCATCAGATCCAATTGTGAAAAACATGGTCAAACTGGCGTATAAGCATCATGTCCCGGTTTTAAACATTACCGAAACTCAGCCATCTGGCAAAACATATCTTGACTGGATGACTGAGCAATATGACCAAGTGGCCAAAATCCAAAAGAAGGAAAGATTGCAATGAGTGAGCCCGTTTTAAATATCAAAAACTTAACTGTGTCGTTTCCAGATCACTTAGTTTTGAATGATCTTTCTGCTCAATTGAATCAAGGAGATTTTTTGAGTGTTGTTGGTCAAAATGGAGTGGGAAAAACCACACTTGTGCGGGTGATTTTGCATGAACTGACACCACAACATGGCAAAATCGAGTATCGTCCCGTATTCAAACGGATGAAAATTGGTTATGTCCCTCAGTTTCGAAATATTGATGAGGAGTATCCATTATCTATTCGGGATTTTATTGGCCTGAATTTGCATGATAGTCATATGCCGTGGTTGTCCAAAAAAGAACGGCAAAAATTAGATAAAATCATTGAACAAACTAATTTGGAATCCATTCAAAATACACCTCTTGGTGAGGCTTCAGGTGGGGAAAAACAGAAAGCGTATTTGGCACAAGCCTTGATTAACAATCCGGATCTCCTTATCTTGGATGAGTCCACAGCTAGTTTGGACAATGTCCGTAAGTTTGAACTTTTGGATTTGGTGAAAGAATTTAACGAGCAACAAGGTGTGACGGTGTTGTTTATCACCCATGATATTGAGCTAGCACAGAAATACGCCCATGACTACTTGTTGATGCGTCATGGTAGTTATCTGAGTGGCCCAATTAGTGAGTTCAAAGAATCTGATTTAGAGGAGGCTGAACATGCTTAGTTTTGCATTTATGCGCCATGCCTACATAGCAGGAACCATGATTGCCGTGATCAGCGGTATCATTGGCGTGTATGTTATCGGCCGAAATATGTCGTTTCTGAGTCACATGTTGTCAGAAATTGGTTTTTCAGGTGCTTCATTTGGAATCTTTATGAGTTGGCCACCATTAAATGGTATGTTACTTTTTACAATTGTGAGTTCCGTCTTGATTGGCCAAATGAGTTCCAAGTCTTCTCGGCGTGAGGCCTCGATTAGTGCGATATCTAGTCTTTTCTTAGGATCGGGAATTTTATTCTTGTCTTTGGCAAATAAAAATGCCAGCGATGCAACCAGTATTCTGTTTGGAAGCATGATTGGGATTAGTCAATCGGAAGTGGACCAGATTTTGTGGTTGTCGATTGCCGTACTGGTGATTATATTTATCGTGTATCGAGACTTGCGGTTTGATTCATTTGATCACGTGGGTGCTCAAGTTAAAGGAGTGAATACGCAGGCAATCTCAATTATCTTTTTGGTAATTTTAGCGTTGAGTGTGAGTGTTGCCGCACAGATTGTGGGTTCACTACTGATTTTCGTGCTTTTAACGTTACCGGCTTCGAGTGCAAAGCATTTCACGAGGACAGTGAGTGGCATGATGGTGTTTTCAATTGGGGCTGCGTTGTTAGGCGTTTGGCTAGGCTTGTATTTAGGCTATGTTACCAATTGGCCAGTCAGTTTCTTCATCGCGATGATCGAGTGTGTGATCTACTTTGGTGCTTTGACTTGGAATCGAATTAAAAATGGATAAATAAAATTAAAAATTGATCGTAGCGAGTCTAAAAAAAATGGACTGGAGCGTAGTGGGCACAAATTCAAGCCAACTGTTGGCTTGAATATTGACCTTACTGTAAGTGCTAAAGCACCAACAGTAATTTCACTACTGAGTCCATTTTCATGACTCGCTACGATCAATTTTTTAGTTGAGTGATACTTTACGAAAAATATGAACACGATGCGATTACTCTAGAGAAAGAAATCAAAAAGATGATAAAACTTTTCCGTTTTTTGAGCAAAACACGAACGTTTATGCTATGATCGAAGGTAAAGTAACTTAATAAATAGAATGGAGTTGATAGCGTTGAGTGTCCGAAGAAGTGATCGTTTGATTGATATGACTAGATACTTTTTAGAGCGGCCCCACACGTTAGTAACACTTCGGTTTTTTGCCGAACGTTACGATTCTGCTAAATCTTCTATTAGCGAAGACATGGCAATTATTAAACGGACCTTTTCAAATCGGGGAACTGGAATTTTAGAAACAATCCCCGGTGCGGCAGGCGGGGCTTTGTTTATTCCAACAATTCAAAAAAATGAAGCAAAAACGATCATTGATGATTTAATTCAACAGCTTTCTACAGCTGATCGGATTTTACCAGGTGGCTATTTGTATATGTCTGACTTATTAAGCGATCCAGTGGTTTTGAAAAAAGTTGGTCGGTTAATCGCAAATGAATACGCACAGAAAAAAGTGGATGCCATTATGACCGTAGAAACGAAAGGAATTCCAATTGCCCAGAGTGTCGCGGATTATTTAGGTGTGCCCTTTATTATTGTACGCCATGATTCTAAAATTACAGAGGGTTCCACAATCAGTGTGAACTATGTTTCCGGATCTTCAGCTCAGATTAAGAAAATGGAACTCTCTAAACGGAGTTTGAAAGCCGGAACACGAGTTTTAGTTGTGGATGATTATATGAAAGGTGGCGGCACGCTCAAAGGGATGCAGGCGCTGATCACTGAATTTGAAGCTGAGTTAATTGGCACAACCGTTTTTGCCCAAGGTAATTTCAATGGACAACGGATGATCGATGACGTCACTTCATTGTTGAATGTGGATGCGAGTCGCGCCGAAATTCAAATTCAACCCGGTAATTATTTAGCAAAAGTTTTTGATTAAATCAAAAGAATTTTTATTAAAAAAGCAAGGAGAAATTCAAATGAGTGGTAAATACACAGTTATTCTAGCAGCCGGTCAAGGAACCCGGATGAAGTCGAAGTTATACAAGGTTTTACATCGCGTTTGTGGGAAATCAATGGTAGATCACGTGTTGACCCAAGTTGAAAAGACAAACATGGATCAGGTCGTCACAGTGGTTGGTCACGGTGCTGAACGGGTCGAAGATGAACTTGGCAAACGAACTGAATATGCCTATCAAGAACAACAATTAGGAACTGGTCATGCTGTTTTGCAGGCGGAATCTATTTTGGGCGATAAAGATGGGATGACCATGGTTGTCAGTGGTGACACGCCACTTTTTCGTGCTAGCACTTTTGAAGATTTGTTTGAATATCATAAAGAAAAAGGGGCTGCAGCGACCATTTTGACCGCTGATGCTGACAATCCATTTTCTTATGGTCGAATTGTGCGCAACAATGTGGGGGTTGTTTCTAAAATTGTGGAAGAAAAAGATGCCACTCGGGAAGAAGCTGCAATTCACGAAATCAATACTGGTGTTTACTGTTTTGACAACAAAAAGTTGTTTGCTGCGTTACATCAAGTGAAAAATAATAACGCACAAGGTGAATACTATTTGCCAGACGTTATTGAAATTATGAAGTCCCAAGGCGAAATTGTGGCCGCTTATGAGATGAAAGACTTTTCCGAATCCATGGGTGTGAATGATCGTAAGGCCTTGGCAAATGCCACTAAAATCATGCAAGAACGCATTAATGATCAGCATATGGCTAATGGGGTCACGTTAATTGATCCTGACAATACTTACATTGATGTGGATGTCAAAATTGGATCCGATACGATTGTAGAACCAGGCGTTTCGATATCTGGAAAAACGGTCATTGGTTCTGACTGTGTCATTGGTGCAAATTCCAAGATTGTATCTTCTAAGATTGGTGATCGTGTACATGTCACTTCTTCTACAATCGAAGAATCTATTATGCATGATGACAGCGATATTGGACCTAACAGTCATTTGCGTCCGGAAGCTGAAATTGGTGAAGGTGTGCACATTGGAAACTTCTGCGAAATTAAAAAAGCCAAACTGGGTGCTCGGACTAAAGTGGGTCATTTGACTTATGTCGGAAACGCCGTTTTGGGAACTGACATCAATATTGGTTGTGGCGTGGTCTTTGTGAATTATGATGGCATTAATAAACACACCTCGGTTATTGGTGACCATGCATTTATCGGGAGCAATTCAAATATTATTGCCCCAGTTAAAATGGCTGACTATTCGTATGTGGCTGCCGGTTCAACAATCACAGATGATTTGGCGAAGTATGACATGGGAATTGCGCGTTCTCGGCAAACGACAAAACCAGGATATTTCAAGAAGTTGCCGGTTTATGATGCAATAAAACAAGAAGAAGCAAAACAGGCTGAAAATAAGGATTAAAGGGACTGGTGTTAAGTTTCGAAGACAAGTTGAAGTATTTCTTGTTTGTGCGGGAAATACGCTTGCTTTTGGTGGCTCAAATGAATTATTATATATAGTGGTAATCAAACAGATTCTTAAAAATCGTTATTGGAGGATTTCATGTCTGGACAATATTCTGATCCAAAGCTGAAGATCTTTGCTTTGAATTCAAACAAGCCTTTAGCAGAAAAAATTGCTGAAGCAGTTGGTGTTAAGCTAGGTAAGACGTCTGTTGATCGTTTTAGCGATGGTGAAATTAGAATTAACATTGAAGAAAGTATTCGTGGGGATCAAGTGTACATTATTCAGTCCACTTCGGCACCTGTAAATGATAATTTGATGGAACTTCTTATTATGATCGATGCACTAAGACGAGCAAGTGCTCAAACTATTAATGTGGTTATTCCATATTATGGCTATGCACGTCAGGATCGTAAGGCGCGTTCACGTGAACCAATTACTGCTAAGTTAGTAGCAGATATGATTGAAAAAGCTGGTGCAACACGTATTATTGCGCTTGATTTGCATGCCGCTCAAATTCAAGGATTCTTTGACATTCCAATGGATCACTTGATGGGCGCACCATTGTTGGCTGACTACTTTATTGAACATCATTTGGATAAAGATTCCGTTGTGGTTTCACCAGATCATGGTGGTGTGACCAGAGCTCGTAAGTTGGCTGAGTTCTTGAAGGCTCCAATTGCGATCATTGACAAACGGCGGCCTCGTGCAAATGTTGCGGAAGTCATGAACATTATTGGTGAAGTGAAGGGCAAACGTTGTATCATGATTGATGACATGATCGATACTGCTGGAACCATCACCCTTGGCGCACAAGCCTTAATGGACGCTGGTGCAACTGAGGTTTACGCAAGTTGTACACATCCTGTTTTATCAGGTCCAGCTATTCAAAGAATTGCTAATTCACCAATCAAGCAATTGATTGTGACTGATTCGATTAATTTACCAGAAGAAAAGAAAATTTCAAAAATTACTCAAATCTCTGTTGGTCCATTAATTGGTGAAGCTATTCGTTTAATTCACGAAAACAAACCAGTTAGTCCATTATTCAACAACCGTTTCAGCAAAGAAGAAGCGGAAAGAGATTAAAAATACAATTAGACAGTAACTTTGTTTGGTTGAAATAAAGTTAACATTAAATCCGGAAAGAAATGAATCTAATTTCTTCCTGGATTTTTTTGCCTAAAATTTAAGGGATTTAAGCGAATTTTGAGCCCACAAGAGGAACACAATAATTGTATGATTTTGAATAACTAAAGAATAAAGATATAGCGGACAAATACCGACAAATGTATGCATTTAAAGCGGGTTTTCTTGATTATTCTATTGAAAATTCTTAATAGTAAATAATACAATGTAAGTGCTGTCAATATTACCGGTAAGATGTTAGAATGCAGATGGAGAATGATGATGTAAATGATGTTTGAAAGGAGAGCAAAATGACCAATAATAAAGTGAAACAAAATCGGAAATATGCTTTACTCGCGGGGACGCTACTGTTTTCAGCAGGAATTTTAGGGATGGTGTGACACCCAATCAAGTAAATGCGGAGACAACTAATGTAGCAGTGTCTTCTAAAAATAATGTAAGTTCATCAAACGCGACACAAGTAAGTAAA
Source organism: Pediococcus parvulus (assembly GCF_007990205.1). Taxonomy (GTDB): domain Bacteria; phylum Bacillota; class Bacilli; order Lactobacillales; family Lactobacillaceae; genus Pediococcus; species Pediococcus parvulus. The sequence continues at coordinate 11,246 of NZ_BJWE01000050.1, forward strand.
AATGAAAAAAACTCAACTTGAGAAGCATCCCAAAATGCGTTTAATCAGACGACGGAGTATCAAGACATAAATGGCGAAAGGATTGCTGATTCAATTAGCACAAGTCTTAAAACGGGAGACAATTACAGTTTTAGTGTGCCTAAAGAAATTAAGGGGTACCAAGTGAACTATGCTAAAAGTAGTTATACTTTAATCAACGAAGATGGCACGAATACTGGAAAGCTCACCGATTTTGCATCTGCCGCCGGAGTAGTTGGTGATCCAAGTAACTGGACGACTTCTGATTGGAAAAAAGTAATCGCTTTTCTGAATACAATAAAAGTGAATAGTGTTGGGGAAAATTATAGTATTACCATAACTTATAAGTATGATTCTGTAGTGCCTCAAGGAACGTTTAATCAAACAACTGAATATCAAGATACAACAGGCAAGGCAATTGCCAATGCAGATACTACAGAACTTAAAGCGGGTGAAAACTATTTCAGGTTATCAAGTGAACTACACTAATAGTAGTTATACCTTGACTAACGAGGATGGTACACATACTGGTAGTTTGACTGATTTTGCATCTGCTGCAGGGGTAACCAAAGATCCAAGTGAGTGGACGGCATCTGATTGGCAAACAGTTTTAACGTATATTGATAAAACGACTGTATCTGAAAATGGGGTTGGTAAAGACTATAGTATCAAGTTGACTTATAAGTATGATGCTGTAAAACCAACCATTAATATTAAGCCACAGATTACGATTGAAAAGGGATCTAGTTTTAAACCGGAAAATCTTTTCAATTCGATTGTTTCTTCTACAGGCACAACTTTAAGTTATGCAGAAGCAATTGCAAACGGTAGCTTAGTTATCAAGGGCCCAAGCAATTTCGACACGAATATTGCTGGCAATCGTGGGACCTATACCTTCACTTATACTGATCCAGTTACAGGACTTTCCGTATCTGGAACAGGTGTGGTAGTTGTGAAGGCTGACAATGGTGGCAATCCAGGAACTCCAGGAAACCCCGGTGATAATGGTGGTTCAAATGGCAACGGAGGATCAAACTCTGGTCAAAACCAACCTAACAATCAAGGAAACGGTTTAGGTCAAAATGACAGTGGTAAGGTAGTTAATTCTAATCCTTCAGTGAATGGTCAATCCGCTTCTGGTTCTACGAAAAAGAATTCTGTTTCGGCTAATAAAGAATTACCACAAACCAATGAGGCAAATACTGTTGCTGGTAGAAATGTTGGCATTATTGGATTGCTTGTCATGGCTACTTTAGCTTTGTTTGGAGTCGTTAGAAAAAGAAAATATTAAATTTAGTTTTGGAAATATTATGTATTCAAATGTTGACGATTGATGTTTGGATTTCATGAAATAGGTTACGCTCTTTTTGAGGGTGGGGCCTGTTTTTTTGTGGGGTGTTTGTTTTGGATTAGGGGTAACTAAGGACACTGCAATCCGCTCACTTTTTAGGACAGCTCCTTGTGGCAGCCCAATCGAGATAATCATGCCTAACCGCGCGATCACGATCGCTCGACCGGCACGTTTATCTCGATTAGGCAAAACGCCACAATCCGCTCACTATTTTAGGACAGCTCCACAAGGCAGACTCATAGCTATAAGCAAGATTCCTGCAGGATTGCGATCCCGCCTCCATCTCACTTATAGCTATGAGTCTAGACGCCTTGTTCCGCTCACTTTTTC
>NZ_BJWE01000051.1 GCF_007990205.1 Pediococcus parvulus
AAATTAACTTACATCATTGAAAGCTAACTCCCCTGTATAGCTTAGAGACCGAATCATACCGCGAATGTGATTCGGTCTTTTTCTGTCTAAAAAGACAGATAATTAAAATCCAAAAGCAGTTTAAGCGCACCACTTTTCTTGCGGCTAGAACTTCGGCCACAAGAATGGACAACGTCCGGAGCATAGAAGATTTTCGGCCCGAAAATCAGCCTAAGTCATCAGTATGAATTTAGAGGATATAAAAAACAACCATTCCTAAAAATTCTTAATCTTCGTTTAACGTAACTTACGTAAAATGAGTTTATCAATTCAAGGAGATGAAAGAATGAATTATTTAAAACGTTCAACGCTTTATTTGACCCATAAAAAAGGGCAAAGCTTATTATTGCTGTTGATTATGTCTGCAATTCTGGTTTTTGTATTATCAGGAATCATTATTCAAAACGCCGCAGTTTCTGCGACAAATAGTGTGACAAAATCGGCAGGAACTACGATTAGTGTTTCGGCCAATCGTAACAAAATGTTTTCGAAGATGCGTTCAAGTGCGTCAAAGTCAAAGACAAAGACGATCACAACACCGACAGTCTCTAACGCAAAACTTAAGAAAGCAGGTAGTTTAAGTACTGTTGCTTACTATAATATTACCAATACAGCTTCAGTAAACGCTAGTTCGTTTGATACCGTTTCAACCACTACTGGTTCTCAAGGGGGTGGCATGATGAAAGGCGGTGCCAGCGGTGCATCTACTGGTAATATCACCATTGATGGCGTTTCAAGCACAAAGCTTACTTCTTCATTCATCTCTAAAGAAGATAAAATTGTTTCCGGACGGAACATAACGACAAGTGATGCCAATAGCAAGAACGTGGTCATTGAAAAGGAACTGGCAAGTTCTAATGGGATCAAAGTTGGAGATACAATTACCGTAAAAATGACAACTTCTGGTAAAAAGAGCATTAAATTGAAAGTTGTCGGGATTTACAAAGCTAAATCGACAAGCACAAGCAGTATGCCTGGTAGTGATCCTAGCAACACAATTTATACCAGCTACACATTACCTGCCACAATTACTGGTACAGAGGGTAAATCAAGTACAGTTACCTATACACTTTCAAACTCAGCAAAAGAAAAATCAACAACTAAAAAAATTAAGAGCATTATAAATAGTAGTTCGTTTAGCGTAAGTTCAAACGATGAAAGTTATCAACAATTGTTGCAACCAATGAAAAACGTTCAAGCATTTGCGAAGAAGATTGTGTGGTTAGTTGCAATTGCCGGAACAATTATTCTCGGTTTGATCATTATCCTGTCCGTAAGAACACGTCAAAGAGAAATTGGTGTTTTAGTTTCACTGGGCGAATCAAAAATGCACATTATCGGCCAGCTTTTCTCGGAACTGTTTGTTATTTTAATCGGGGCCATGGTTATTGCCCTGCTATTAGGAAATTTTGTGGGCAACAAAGTGGGTAATCAGCTGTTGGCCCAACAGCAAACAACGTCCGTAACCTCTACATCAGGAGCCAATGGTGGTCCTGGAGGCGGCGGTGCTCCTGGATCCAGCCAAACTGGCGGTGGTATGCGTGGTGGAGCTATGACTACTCAATCGACAACTAGTTCTGCAAGTAAGAAAGCACTGAAGACTTTAAACACAAGTATCAGTCCAAGCTCAGTTATTAAATTAGGCGGAATGGGCTTAGTTATTATTGCCTTAGCAGTTTGTGTTTCGGCAATTAGTATTTTGAGATTAAGGCCGAAGGATATCCTGATAGGTGAATAAAAGCTATAGCAATTCAAAAAAAAAAAAAATCCAAGAAAAATAAGGAGTTGAAGAAATGTTAACAGTAAAAAATTTAACCCACTGGTACGGACAGGCAGATAAACCACTATATGAAGATGTTGATTTAAGTTTTGATTCTGACAAAGTCTATACAATAGTTGGTGCATCAGGATCAGGAAAAACAACTTTCTTATCCTTTATTGCCGGTCTAGATAAGCCACAAAAAGGAGATATTTTTTTAGATGGTATAAACATTAAAAAGATTGGTGCTACCAACTATCGAAAACATAAAGTTGCAATTGTGTTTCAACAGTATAATTTATTAAATTATATGTCGGCATTGGATAACATTTTAACGGCCCTATCTGTCACTGATTCAGAACATAAAGGCGAAAAACAGTTTGTCCTTGATTCTCTTAAGGGCGTCGGAATCGAGGAAGCTGATGCTAAGAAAAACGTGCAGAAACTTTCTGGCGGGCAACAACAACGAGTTGCCATTATCCGGGCGATGCTGGTGGATGCCAATATCGTAATTGCTGACGAGCCAACTGGAAACCTTGATGGTGAAAACTCGGCTATGATCATTAAGTTGTTCCAGGACTTAGCACATGAACACCATAAAACTGTTATTATTGTTACCCATGATCCAAAAATTGCGGATCAGGGCGATGTTAAAATCAGTTTGGAAAATCGAGAATTTGTTGTTGCATAACACCAAATACTTGGAAAATGGTAAAGAAATCAAAAAAAGAAATTAGGGATGCAAGATGGCAGATATTGTAAAAATTTTATTAATTGAAGATGACCATCAGCTTTCGGACAGTGTACGTGACTTTTTAGTTGATATTGGTTCAGTCAAGCAAGCGTTTGATGGTGAAGAAGGCGAATACTTGGCAACTGAAGAGCCTTACGATCTGTTCATCGTTGACCTGATGTTGCCGCTGATGAATGGTTTAGAGATCATCAAAAATATTCGAAAAGAAAAAATTGAGACCCCTGTTTTAGTTTTGACGGCTAAAGATAGTTTGGAAGATAAAATTACCGGCTTTGATACTGGGGCTGACGATTATTTAACTAAGCCGTTTCATCGAGAGGAATTAATTGTGCGGGTAAAAGCCTTGCTCAAACGCAGTGGTGTTTATCAAGATGACAAACGATTGATGGTCGATGATGACATGTGGTTAAATACTGAGAATCGACAAGTTACAGTTGATGGGCAACCACTAAAATTGGTGGGAAAAGAATACGAGATTTTAGCGTATTTAGCACAGAATAAAAACATTATTGTGTCGCGAGAACAAATTTTTGACCGAATCTGGGGGATGGATTCCGATACGACGATTAATGTCGTGAATATTTATATTAGTAATCTTCGCCGCAAACTAGAAAAGGCAGGTCGGCCAAAATTGATTCAAACTTTACGTAATGTAGGGTTTCTTTTGGAAGTGAATTAATGGATAAAATTGTAAATCGAAAGCAACAAATTAAGCTATTTTTATTTGAGTTCTTTAGTTTTTTAATTGTTTTTACAATCTTGGGAACGATTATTTTTGTTTTTTATCAACGAAATACCTATACCAGTATTGATAATACGCTGAGCCGGCGGGCCACAATGGCTGCCAATAGTACCAATATGATGGGGCCACCAGATTTTCAAACGATTACGGTGTACTATAATTCGAAAGGGAAAATTGTTAATTCACAAAATTTGAGTAATATGTCGAGTTCAGTTTCCAAAGTTAAAGTTGGTAAGTCACAGCTGAACAAAATTTATAATATTAAGGTTGGTAGTGTCACAATGCGGGGAGTTTATTTAAAAGTAAATTCTCAATTGATGGTAAACCGAAGTGGGAAAACCTTACCGACGAGCCAGCAGCCCAAATATGCATTGGTTTTGAAAAATATTACACCAGAAATTCAAAGTATTGATCGATTCAAGAATCTCTTGTTAGCCTCTTTCATCGTGTTCGGATTAATCGTCTTTATCATTAGTTACATTATTTCCAGGATTAATATGAAACCGGTACTGAAAGCTTGGCAACAACAAGAGGAATTTGTGGATAGTGCGGCGCATGAAATCCGAACACCATTGACGATTATCCAAAACAAACTTGAAGGCTTGATGACTAAACCCAATGACACCATAAAAAATCAGGTGGGGGCTATTATCATGTCGCTTTCGGAAATACGCCGATTAAATGGATTAACGAGTGATATGTTAACATTGGCGAGGGCCAATTCCAACGTGATTACGCTGGAAAAAGCACCAGTGGACTTTTCAAGTTTCATAAATGAAATTCTGGAACCTTATACGGATTTGATTGCTAGTGAAGATAAAAATTTGGTGAAATCAATTCATGTAGATCGCCCAGTTTTGTTAGATGCCAAACGGGTGCACCAATTAATCGTTATTATTATTGGATAATGCGATAAAATATACACCAAAAGGCGCGACGATAACCGTTAATAGTAATATTGAAGCTCGTAATTTAAAAATTCAGATTTGTGATACAGGAATTGGAATTAGTGATAAAAACAAAAAATCAGTTTTTAAACGATTCTATCGTGAAGAGAAATCGGGTAATAAGCAGACCGGTGGAAATGGATTAGGTTTGTCAATTGCGGAATGGATTGTCCGCGCGCATAAAGGAAAAATTAAGGTTACTGATAATCCGGGTGGCGGTACGATATTTACCGTGCTTCTTCCGGTTACTAAATAAAAAGAGGTCGGGCAAAACTATTTTTTACCTGTCCTCTTTTTATTATGCAATCTATAACTTCAATCTTAATCTAAACTTTGTTCACACATTCTTCAAACTTTTTATTTAAAGTAAATCTTATCTTAAGTATAAGAAAAATGTAGGAGGATCGTCATGAGGGATGAAGAATGTAGTTATCAAAGATTTGAGGGTGTTTGTAATCAGTGTCCCATGATTAAGAATGGGTTTGGGGGACGTGCCATTAAGGAATATGAAAATACCTATTTGATTGAATTGGACATGGAGACCGTCTGTCAAGAAGACCGACATAGCTTGATGCGGATTACGGATTTTAATGGGCGTGTAGTTATTGCAAAGAAGTATATTAAAGCGGTTGAAGATGAGATGGTTCAATAAATTACGAACAAACTTAGCCGACGCTTACTTTATTTTGTAAGCGCTTTTTGTTATGATTAAATCAATTATGAAAACGCATAGGAGATTAGACATGACAAATAGATTAATTGCTGTTGATATGGACGGCACATTTTTAAACAGTCAACAAAATTTTGATCGGCAATTTTTTTTAGAGTTGTATCCGCGGATGCAAGCTAAGAACGTGACGTTTGTAGTGGCCAGCGGGAATCAGGATTCACAGTTACGCGCGTTTTTTCCCCATACCGCAGATTCGATTTGGTTTGTGTCGGATAATGGGGCATTAGTGAAGCAACCTGATGAAACAATTGTGTATTCGGCAAAGATGGATCCCGCTGTTTATCAGCATGCTATTTCATTCTTAGCTAGTCTGGATGACGTCTATCCGGTGGTGAGTGCACAAAAAAGTGCGTATGTTTTGGATTCAGCTCCTAAATCATTTGCCGAGATGACGGCTAAATATTACTATAAACTAAAGTTAGTTCCTGATTTGGCTACCATTGACGATCCAGTTATGAAAATTGGCATGTCGTGTCCAGATGAGAAAACGGAAGAAATTTTGCAGTTGTTGGATGATGAGCTTGCAGGTAAATTATTACCCGTGTCTTCAGGCCATGGCGATATTGATTTAATCATTCCTAATACCCATAAAGCAAATGCGATTAAACGCGTCGCAGACTTTCTGGATATGCCGATGGCAAACGTAGTTACTTTTGGGGATGGTGGTAATGATGTGGAGATGCTAAAGGAAGCGGGACAAGGATTTGCAATGGCAAACGCGCCGCAAGCTATAAAAGATATTGCAGACGAAATTGCGCCAAGCCATGATGAAAATGGGGTCTTGGTGACAATTGATCGATTGCTAAAATCGTGGTAACAAAAAAGCTGGAGAATAGAAAACGAGGTCGGACAAAAACATAGTTTTGTCCGGCCTCGTTATATTTTCTGAATGTTATTTCTAAACTTTGAAGAAAAAGGCAGATTCTTCTGATTAGTCTAGGCGGCGCTCAGAACCTAACTGCCCTTTTGGTTTAATAATGTCTTGATCTGCGATACCGAATTCTAAATAAGGTTCCAAACACAAACGTGACTAGCATAACGAGATAGGTAATCATTTTGTAGGTTGGAAGCTGGTCGCGAAATTCGAGCAAATATTGATTTTGAAACGCTGTTGGATCGACTTTTATTTGTTTACCGTCATAAACTTGCCCAACGGCAGTTTTAAGATCAGGTTTAATAACAGCTTCAGTGAGTTGAACGGAATAGCCATCATATTGAGGTAGTTTTTCGTTTACAACACTCACAATCCGGTCCACAATGGGATCGCTTGTGGCTACAATCTGACCGAAACTTTTATTGAAAACTGTAAACAAACAGATTGTTGCTAGAATGAAAATGAAGTACAAAAATGTCGAAAATGCACGTGAGCCATATTTAGGTTTGATTAAATGCTGTTCTCTGATAGTTGTGACCTCCTGTTTGAAACGTCTAAGTTTCTCAAAGATAAGCCACAAACTGCCTTTTGTCAATTGGTCATAAGTTGATAGGGCTCTTCTTCTGGATTAAAAGTAGTTGCCAACCAACTTAGTGACGTATCTTTCACCAAGTTTTCGTAACCTATCCGAGCAATGTGGTCATTCATATCTTGTAAACTTTGCCCACTTCCGAACTTTTTGAGATTCATCGGATCATTGACGGTAGTGTGATCGAAAATTGGTGATGCCAACAAAATGGCCGCCGGCAATGGGGTTGGTGTGTCAAAGTAATATTGCGTGTCTGGAAACTCTAAAATAGAAATCGTGTTGTTAGAAACACGACCAGGGTAGTAAACAGCAAAGCCTCTCATGATGAAAACTGTTAATGACTTAAGGTCAGTAATCGGATAACTTTTATATAGATTACCCTCAATTATGATATCAATTTTGTCTTTGTCATAAGCCACGGTTGTTTTGGAACGCACTTTCGGTCGAGAAACTCGTTTTTTTAAAAGACTTTTCCCACCACGAGGATATTCTTCCCCATCAATCTGAATGTGGCACCAGGATAAAAACGGATCAACGCCATCTTTTTGTGGCTTAAACGTAATTTGAGATTTTAAAACATCAGCACTAATTTTCATAAAAATCTACTTCCTCTAAGAAATAAAAATGAATATGAAACCGTTTACTTGATATCGCACCGATATCATAGCACCATTTGTTCAAAATAACAATCTAAATTGCGTTTATTCTAGATTTTTATAATTTAATTGGATTGTCAAAGAGCTCTAAATCTTTTTGACCTCCAAACCGATCGTACCAAGGAGTTGCATAGTTTTCGAGAATATCATTTAGATCAGTTAAGTTCTTGTTTCCAGTTGTTTCTAACCATTGATGGAGACCTTTTTCCCCTTCAGTAGCGTAGGCAGTGATGCCATCTTGGACTAAAGAATAGTCGGTCATCACACCAGAAAATTTTGCTCCAGCCTTTCCTGTAAATTTAACCGCAGTTTGAAAGGTTTCAACAGAATTATCACCAGTTTGAAAAATGAATGGCCGCGTGGTGGTGTCACTGGCTTCTTTCAACAATTTTGCGGCTTCACGTTGAGAATAAACAACGGTTGCATTGCTTTCTGCAAATCCTTCTGTGTAAGCAAAGTTAATTGGTGTTTCTATTTGAAGAATGTCAATGTGATATCGTTCTTTAGTTAATTCCTTAATGGTATCGATGACCAGATCAGGTTGCAATTTGGCAAACTCGGCGCTTGATTTATCAGAAACTTGATCATCATAAACAACGGGTTCCACAAAGAGGGGCAGATCAGCTGCTAAAGCTTCTGCGCCGACGCGTTCTAGTAGCGCAAGTTTTTGATCAGTTGTCTGTTCATCAGTGTGGGGATTGTAAACCACGCGAACTTTGACGCCATTCGTTTTGGCATGAACTAAACGATTTAAGGAAAGGTGGTCAGGTGTTTGATCGGATAACTCATAGACGGTGATTAGGCCAGTATCCTTGGATCGAGATTGCATGGCTTTAGTGCCCAGCGTTGGATCCAAAAGCACTCCGGAAACATTTGGTGATAAGAACTCTGATAAAATTTGCTTAAATTCGATGCATTGATCAACTTCAAATTGATGGCCGGCAGACTCTTCAGCAGTTTTCATCATCGCTTGAAATTTAGTGTGTTCACCTAATCCCAGAATGTTAATGGTGCCTTCGTCATCTGCTAGTTTTTGTAAGTTTTCAAATTTACCGCGTGATAATTTAGTTGTCATAAAAATAATCTCCTTATATTTAAGTTACCTGAATAAACCGTATCACACCAGACCGAAAGTTTAAATTAATTAGATGGTTAAGACCAGTCGCCATGAGGAAAAACGAATCAATTTTGGAGCACATTGATACGGACTTGAGGCGTGTAAAAATGCTATAATGGTAAAAATATTTAATGAGGTGATTTGGTGTCACATGAAGCTGAAATTAAAGCCTATTGGCAAACGTTTGTAAAGGAGCAGCAGTTAAATGGTGCTGTTTACAGTGCTTGGACGTTTGGCTCTACACCTGAGATGGCAAATGAACTTGCTGATTTGACATTCAGAGGTATAAAAACAGCCACAACTTCGGCATATGATTTATATGAAGAAGATGAGGCTTATCCGCAGGTCGGTGAATATAACATGATTTTGGATGGTCATGGTCATCCAGTTTGCATCACAAAAACACTCGCTGTGGAGGTCGTTCCTTATAAAAATGTAACCGCTGAACACGCGTACTACGAAGGCGAAGGTGATCGCACATTAGCTTATTGGCGTAAGGTCCATGAGGCATTTTTTAAGCAAGAATACAAAGAGGCTGGCAAAACATTTAGTGAAGATATGAACTGTCTTTGTGAACTTTTTGAAGTGGTAGGTTAACTTTGTTTTGTGCGCGCTTCAAGAGCTAACAGGTCACGTTTTAAAGGCAAACCACCATGATAACCACCAATTGAACCGTCTTTTCGCAATACACGATGACAAGGAATCACAATTTGATTGGGGTTTCTTCCGACTGCATTAGCAACCGCTCGAATGGCAGTTGGTCGGTGGATTTTTTCGGCTAATGCACTGTAAGTTGTCGTTTCTCCATAAGGAACATTGCAAAGAGCTTGCCAGACAGATTTTTGAAAAGGGGTTCCGTTGAACTCTACTGGTAGAGAGAATTTTTGCGATTCGCCGGTTAACAGTTTTTTAAGTGCTAGTGCGTAGGCATTGGTCTTAACCGAATTTTTCACTTTTTGAACGTGAGGAAAATAATGCTGCAGGTCATCTTCGCCATCAGTGTTCGAACTGACAAAAGCTAAACCGCGGTCACCTACTGCCAAAAGATAAGTGTAAGAGCCAACGGTGATGTGGTCGATATACAAGGTTTTCATAGGGGTGCCTCCTGAACAATAGTTTGTCTAAATTATAACAAATAAAACGTTTATAAATTGATTTTTTGTTAAAAAGGCTGTTGGCGGAAATAAAAGTGGGTAAGGGATGAACTTGAGTGAATGATAAACTAAATTTTGAAACAGGTGTTAAAGATGCGTTGCCAACTGTATTTGGGTACATTGGCATTGGTTTAGCGTTTGGAATTGTCGGAAAAACGAGTGGTTTGAGTGTTCTAGAAATTTTCTTGATGTCTTTAATTACATATGCTGGTTCGGCACAGTTCGTCATGGTAAGTTTATTGCTGGTTGGCAGTTCAATTCCGTTTATCATGTTGTCTGTATTCTTAGTAAATGCGCGTTTTATCTTAATGAGTACCACGGTAGCTCAATATTTTCGCCAAGATTCGATTTGGCAAAACATTGGGATTGGTACTTTGCTAACAGATGAATCTTTCGCGTTAAGCATGAACAAACTTAATTTTACGAATCATCGTTTGGCACCAAGCTGGTTTCACGGGGCCAATCTGGTTGCCTATCTCACATGGGCGTTGGCCACGGCAGCTGGTGGCATTCTTGGAAATTTGGTTGGTGATCCAAAAGCGTTTGGTCTTGATTTTGCCCTTGTAGCGATGTTTATCGGGCTTCTCTACCTGCAAATGATTACCGATCGCAGCAAAGCATTTGGATTTCAGGTTGTTATGGTGGTCATTGCTTGTGCGTTAATGTATGGCTTGACAATCTTCTTTTCTGATAATGTGGCGTTGATTGCCACGACATTGATTGGATGCTTTTTAGGAATGGTGGTGGAACAATGGCGATCACGATGAAAGTTATGTGGGCAATTATTGGCTGTGGCTTGGTTACATGGCTGTCGCGGGTAATTCCGTTTGTACTGGTTAAAAACTTCTATTTACCAAAGTGGTTGATTCGCTATTTGAGTTTTGTGCCCATTGTCATTATGACGGCGCTGATTATGGAAAACATTTTTACTCATCACGCTGGCTCGTTACCAACGGTCAATCTCGATAATTTGTTGGCAACTGTGCCCACGTTTATCGCCGCCATTATTTCTAAAAGTTTGATTGTGATTGTGGTGGTCGGAATTATTTGTATGGCGTTGATTCGCCTAGTTTTGTAAAAAGATGCTTGACTTGCGAAATCAACTCTCTTAATATGTAATTAACATTAAAAGCATTGAGACAACCGAAGTAGCAGATTATCCAACATTTCAGAGATCTGGTGGGATTGCGAACCAGAATGTGATAATTGTGAATTACACTTGTTGAGCTTCTAATCCTAAATTAGCGATTCATCCCGTTATCGATGTTGAGTGATTACATTGAAATGTAATAACTTGGGTGGTAACGCGGAAAAATTCGTCCCTAGAGTCTTTATTGACTTTAGGGATTTTTTTTATATCAAAAATAATAAGGAGGACGATTACATGAATATTATTGATGAACTAAAATGGCGGGGTGCCGTCAATCAAACAACGGATGAAGAAGGATTACATGAACTTACAGATAAGAAACAAATTGGTTTATACTGCGGTGTTGATCCAACTGGTGATAGTTTGCATATTGGCCATTTGATTCCCTTTATGATGTTGAAACGATTCCAGCTTCAGGGTCACCATCCGGTAATTGTAATTGGTGGTGGAACTGGTGCCATTGGTGATCCTTCGGGTAAAAACTCTGAACGAGTTCTACAGACTATGGAGCAGGTTAAACATAATGAAGATGCGTTATCCGCACAAATGATCAAGCTGTTTGGGACGAAAAACTTTACTATCGTGAACAACTACGATTGGCTTTCAAAAATCTCTTTGTTAGATTTCTTGCGCGATTACGGTAAGTTATTTAATGTGAATACAATGTTGAATAAGGAAGTTGTCGCAAGTCGTTTGGAAGTAGGGATTTCATACACAGAGTTTACGTACCAGATTTTACAATCAATTGATTTCCTTCATCTATATAAACATGAAAATGTTCAGTTACAAATTGGTGGTGCTGATCAATGGGGTAATATTACTGCTGGAATTGATTTGATCCATAAAATTGAAGGTTCAGATACAGATGTGTTTGCGCTGACGATTCCATTAATGTTGAAAGCAGATGGGACTAAGTTTGGTAAGACGGCCGGTGGAGCTGTTTGGCTGGATCCTAAGAAGACGTCACCATATGAATTCTATCAATTCTGGATTAACCAGGATGATCGGGATGTAGTGAAATATTTGAAGTACTTCACATTTCTTGATGAAGACGAAATTAAGGCGTTGGCAGAAAAGGTACGTACGGAGCCTGAGAAGCGTGAGGCTCAGCGTCGTTTGGCAGAAGAAGTGACGGAATTTGTGCATGGCAAACAGGCGGTGGTTGAGGCACAGCATATTACTCAGGCTTTGTTCTCTGGTGAGGTGCAGGATTTAACTGCAGAAGAGATTGAACAGGGATTTAAGAATATGCCATCTGTTGAGGTTAGTGCTGAGAAGAAAAACATTATATTGTGGTTGGTTGATGATACGAAGATTGAGGCTTCGAGAAGACAGGCGCGAGAAGATGTAAAGAATGGTGCGATCCGGATTAATGGTGAAAAGGTGCAGGATGTGGATGCAGAGATTGATCCAAGTGCTCACTTTGAAGGGAAGTTTGTCATTGTCCGTCGTGGAAAGAAGAAGTATTTCTTGGTGCGAATTAAGTAGAGTGCGCGAGGCAAAATGGTAAGAGGCTGATTATAACCACGACGGATGCGGGATCGCAATCCCGCGGGAGTCGTGGTTATAATCAGCCTCTTATTTTGCCGAGCGGTCCTAAAGCTCAGCGGAGAAAAGTAGGGAAGCTGGGTGACGGATGCGGGATCGC
>NZ_BJWE01000052.1 GCF_007990205.1 Pediococcus parvulus
TAATTCTTCTTTTACACAACAGTTTAGTGGTGACACGGTGGCCAGCAGTGTTATCGAAGTTATTGTCATTCTGGTGTTTGGATTTATCGCTTTACAAGGGCTTCGACATCAAAATCTCTAAGTGATGAAGCTTTTCCAAATAAATTGCATTATAAAACGTTATGCTCATTTTGAATGGGCATAACGTTTTTTGTGACTGGTGGTTTTTGAAATTAAGAATTAGCCAAATCACCACCACAAAATTTTTTGGCCGGTTTTTGGGCCTTCAGTTTTGGATTGATAGCCAGTATAAAAACTGCCAGCTTGCTCACGCATGCCTAATGGAATCTGTTTTTTGTTTAGCAAACGCACTTTAAAAATATAGGATCCGTTATGTTGAATTAATGCCCAGCGATTTTTAGCGGTATATTGGCCTGTCTCAAATTTTAGCCAGCTGCCTTTACCAAATGCGTCGTCAGAGACAAATGCATCTACTTGTTGTGTAAGTTGTTGTTGATTTGCCGGGTTGGGTAAAATTGCATAGCCATCTTGAGTCTTAATGAATGGATTTAGATGATCAATCGTGGCGTTTTGTGTGGCCCGAACGTAACCTAGGAATGTTATGAATACAAAAGTGGCGATCAATAGAAGTCCAATTATTAATAGAACAGTTTTATATTTTCGTTTTTTTCGGACATCTGAACTAATTTGGCCAACCATGGAGTTTTCATTTTCCTTGGGCAGACAATCTAGTGAAATGTTTAGAATCTGGCTAATTTGGACCAGGATGTCTAGATTAGGATAACTCAAATCGTTTTTCCAACGAGAAAGTGTTTGACGAGTTACGTTAAGTTTGTTTGCTAAAGATTCCTGCGTAAGTTTTAGTTTTTTTCTTCTTTCACGCAATTGAGTCGAAAATTTCATGTATGCTTCCTCCTAACAACTCTAATCGTACCTAGAAAATTATCAGAAGTAACGCAATTATCATGTTACATTTGTTTTTTTGACTAAAAGCGGGCATCTTCGAGATGAAGAATCTTAAATTTAATGACATGAGGAACATATAAGAAGCAATTAAAAATTTCACTAAGCTTTGAAACGAGTTGGTTGAAGATGTTTTTAATTGTGACTTTAAAGCTTATTCGGTTTCTACCCAATGTTTTAATAAATAGAGATTGGGGATGGTCAGAACTACTGTCCAAAGGAGCATGAATACACTAGTCATGAGTAAAGTAAAAATGATGTTAAGCGGCGTGCTAGCCGAGTACAGTGGTGAAAATAGTTTATTTATAATTGTACCAATTGGATTATTAAGTACACTTAGGATAATTAGCAAAAGGATAAATGTAGCCACGTAGAGTAGGCTTTGAAGTAAGCCTTGCCACTTGTCAGGTAAAAAGTTACTAATCGTGTTTTCTATAAGATGAGCTAGGCAATTAAATGTCCAACCTGTAAGAACTAACATGATCATGAATATCAACCCGCATACAAAGTATCCCAGCAAGATGTGTGTGGGTAATTTAACGGTTGATAAGGGTTTAATACTACTTACCCCAATAATAATAACTTCCAAAATTAAAAAATAGACAAAACTGGCCACTGCAGATAAAAAATTGGCAGCATACAATCGACTTTCGGAAACGGGAATAAGGCGATAGGTGTTACTCGTCCACATCTTTTCAATGCGTAGCGCAAAACGAATAAATAGGGTTGATGCTCCGATCCCTCCGTATACAAGAGAAAGATTTGCAAAATTAATACTATTAAATTCGTTTTCCAAAATCATCGCAATAAGGGTAATCAAAAGGGTAAGGACGTGTAAGCCAATAATTTTGTGAACGGTAGTATTTTTTTCTTTAAATAGTGTTTTAATTAAGACACTTGTATTAGTCATTTTGATCTTCTCCTTTGTAAAAACTTTCAAAAAAGTCTTCGATACTTTGCCCGTAATCTTCCCGAATTTTATCAGCGTTCTTTGAAACAATAATTCTCTTATCTTTGACAATTAATATGCCGTCTAAAATATTAGCAATATCGTCGACATGATGATCGCTAATTAAAATGGTCGCGTCTTCTGGTTTCCACTGAAGAATGCTGGCTATGATTTTTTTACGACTCATACTGTCAATGCCGTCAAAAGGTTCATCTAGTAAATATAATTTAACTTGGCGTGATAAGGTAATTGCTATGATAAACTTCATTTGATTTCCTTTGGACAAATCGTTTAAGTGTCGCGACAAATCAAGATTTAGAAACTCAGATAAACGCTGGAATTTATTTGTTGAGAAATCAGGGTAGACAGCTTCATAAAAATGCGCGATTTTTTCTAAGCGATCAGATCTGTTAACATCATCTACTTGATGACTAAAGCTTACCAACTGTTTGCGATCACTGGGGCTTGTTTCCGAGGAGACTTTAATTTCACCACGATAGTGATTTGCGGCTCCACTAATCAAGCGCATCAAAGTCGTTTTGCCAGCGCCATTTTCTCCTAAAAGCCCCACAATGCTGCCAGTTGGTAAGGAACAATTTAGTTGATTCAAAATGTTGGTTAAGTTTCTTTTATAGGATAGATTTTTAATAGTTAAAATGTCAGTCATGATTTGCTTCCTTTCGCGAATTAATATAATTTTCTAAATAAGTCAACATTTTATCTGGCGAAATCCGCAAAGCCGTCAGATTATCATATAGATTGCTGACTTGTTCTTCTACAGTGCGTTTTTTTAAATTTTTCAAGACCTCTGTGTCTTCGGTCACAAAATTTCCTTTACCGCGTTTTGAAACGAGAACGTCTTCATCAATAAGCTCACTCAAGGCGCGTTGGATGGTATTGACGTTAACAGTCAAAGTAACTGCAAGTTGACGAACGGCAGGTATTTGTTGGCCTGGTTTGAGATGTTCAATAATGATTTCACGATATATATATTGCTTAATCTGATAGTAAATAGGAACCTTATCATCAAACTTCATGTTGTTCCTCCGTAATAGTGTAATAGTTATCTAGTACACTGCAAGTCACAAAACTAAATATTACAAGCCTTTAGCGTTAAATCTTTCGTTTTAGAACGGATAGGGATGTAATTTTAAGTAAAAGTTCTGTATTCTAAAGGATAGATAATATAAAAATATTTATTTCAAGGGGAAACAGATGCGAAGGAGTTTTAGATTGCTTTTAAAAATGATAGTTATCCTCTTTTTATTAGGCGTCGTTGTCCACTACGTAATTAATAGAAATGAAATAGCGGATATTCAGAGGGTCGTTCAGGTTTATGATCAGAACATGCAGTCACAAAATTTTGTGGACATTTTATCACATGATGGGACTAAAAATATGGCGTTGGAAGAAACGGCACAAAAATATTTTCAGATTTTTAATGCCATGGGAGCAAAAGATATTCATTTAAAGAATTTACAGCTTGACCGAGTTCAAAATCATTATCAAATTTCATATCAACTGGCTATGAAATCAAAAATTGGCAAAATTAGATTTAATCGAGTAACTGGAGAGATATGGAAGTTACATGGCAAATGGAAAATTTTAAATTCTGAAAAAATGATAATTCCTAACGTGACTGTTAAACATACTATTCTTCAAGTTAAAATCAATTATGCAACACGTGGGGAAATAAGATCGGTAGCGGGAAATGTGTTAGCTAAGGATGTTGTACATAAAATGGTCGGTATAGCTCCGGAAAAATTGAATGATTCGCCAAACAAAGAAGAGAATATTCACAAAATCGCTTCTCAGTTTAACTTATCAGAGAATGCCTTACGGACAAGACTAAATCAATTTATATTAGTTAATGAAGATAGTTTCTTGCCTTTAAAAGCAGCTGATAAGATTAAACAACCTGAAGTTCCAGGTTTGGTTGATCGATATGTAACCGACAGACAACATGGTCAAAATAGAAAAATAGGAACGGTAGGAATGGTAAGTGATGGGGAGATAAATGCAGATCCAACACTTAACGAACATGATCGGGTTGGGAGAACAGGCTGGGAAAGAAAATATAATTCAAAACTGCAAGGAAAGGATGGTGGAAAGTTCGTTTTTACTTCTTTAAATAAAAAAATTGTGTTGAGCATTCAAAATAAGGCTAAAAGTGGTCAGGTGGTTAAACTTCGGTAATTCTTAATGAGTGATAACAACAGTTATCAACTGACACAGGGTTTAAAATTCGATATAATCAAACTAAATATACGGAGGAACTGTCATGACCAATAAAGAAAGAATGTTAAGTAGTAAACTGTATGTCGCAAATGATCCGGAACTTCGAAAAGATTTCAAACATAGTCGGATTTTAACGCGCTTGTTTAACAATACCACAGAAGAACAGATGGATTATCGCAAAGAATTACTTGGTAAACTGTTCGGCAGTGTGGGGGACCACGTTTATATGGAGCCACCGTTTCATACAGATTATGGAATTAACACGACAATTGGCAAAAATTTCTATGCCAATTATGACTGTATTTTTATTGATGTTGGTCGCATAACAATCGGTGATAACGTAATGTTTGGTCCGCGGGTCGGGTTGTATACAGCTGGGCATCCGATTGACCCTACGGTACGGATCGAAGGCTATGAATATGGGTATCCCATCACAATTGGTGATAATGTCTGGATTGGCGGCAACGCTGTTATAAATCCAGGTGTCACAATCGGGAATAATGTGGTGATTGGATCTGGGTCAATCGTGACACATGATATTCCAGATAACGTGGTGGCGGTGGGAAATCCGTGTCACGTGTTACGAGAAATTAACGATGATGACAAACAAAAGTGGGAAGCCCAAAAGCAAGCTTACATCGCTGAAATGACTTCTAATTAAAAAAAGTTGCAATGACAATCGGATTTAAAAAGAAAAGAGGTAACGCAAATAAAATCGAAATCGCTTATTAATACAATGAAGGGATTCCTGATTGGAATTGCCTTAGTAATTCCTGGGCTGTCTGGGAGCATGTTTGCTGTCGTGGTGGGGCTATATGAAAGAATGGTTGAGGCAATCTCATCTTTTCGAAAACAACCACTTAAAAATATCAAATTTTTACTACCCATCATGCTTGGGGCTGTGATCGGAATTCTAGCATCTACAAAGCTAGTGCTGTGGCTTTGCGAACAGTTTCCAGTAATGAGTTACGGATTCTTTATTGGCCTTGTAATTGGTGTTTTGCCATTTGTTTATAAAAAAGTGAGTTTTCAAAGGTTCAAATTGTTTGATGGTCTTTTAGCTATCTTAGGATTTGCATTCATCATGTTAGTTAGCCATCAAGGAAACGAAGGGATGAGTGATTTTGTAGCAATGAGTCACCTACAAAACTTAAATGATTGGGCAGTCATTGCGTTTGCGGGATTCTTTGCGATTTCTATGATGATGATTCCGGGGATTTCCGGTGCAGTTATGCTAATGATGGTGAACCAGTACGGTACCATTTATAACTCAGTTGCAAAACTTTTAGATACGGTGATGTTTATGCTGGTTGGAAAATTTGATCAAGCTCAGCAAGCTTTTTCATCGGTAGTGATCTTATTGCCCTTTATGATTGGTGCGTTTTTAGGTGTGATCCTCATGGCAAAGGTTTTAAACTTCCTATTACACAAGTATGCTCATCAGGTGTATTGCGCCGTGTTTGGTATCGTAGTAGCTGGTATTTGGATTCTGATGGAATTGGCGCTCAAAGGTGCTGTAGTAAGTGTGCAAGGTGGCGGATCGTGGTTTATGTTGATCGTGGCGTTAGTTGTTTTTATCATTATCGGCGTATTAGCCACAATATTTTTGGATAAACAAGACCCCACGGACACCTAATAGCAAAAAAAGCCGTTAGACATATGCTAACAGCTTTTTATTAAACAAGTTTTGTAAGCGCTTGCCAAAAAGTACAAAGCATGTTACTATATTCATGGATTTAAATATTTAAATGTATGGATAGAGGTGAGACTATGGAAGAGGTAACCATGGAGCCGAAACAAAAGGCAGCTTTAGATGAGTTTATAAATGATTTAGATATTTTAAACGCACTAGCTGATAAGCATCGGCAGCAAATTATTATTTTATTGGGGTCGCGGTTGAAACAAGGCATGACGGTTGGTGATATCACGACCCAGTTAGATATTTCCCAACCTGCAGTTTCACATCATTTGAAGATTTTGCGATCAGTCAATATTGTAGATTCGACGCGAAACGGATTGGAAAATACTTATCATTTAACGTTGGACGACACATTAGAGCGTTTGGAGCGAATTGTGAAATTAATTCGGGAGTCAAATGCGTAAGTTATGAATAGTGTGTTTCGAAAAAATAAATTTTAACAATGAGGGGCGGATATAATGGCAAAAGCATATATGATCGGATCAGGAATTGGTAATCTGGCAGCTGGCATTTATTTAATACGTGACGGTGGCTGGAGTGGTGATCAAATTACCATGTTTGGTCTTGAAAAACACGGTGCCAATGATGGTGCTAAGGTAGCTGATTATGAGTCCGAATACGGTAACCCAGAATTAAGTAACAATAAAGGATTCTTGGCGAAGGGTGGCCGAATGCTGAACGAAGAAACTTATGAAAACTTATGGGATGTTTTACGTTCAGTACCATCACTGGATAATCCAGGACAATCAGTTACGGACGATATTTTGAACTTTGACCATGCACATCCTACACATGATGTTGCACGATTAATGGATCGGACGGATGGCATTCGTAATAAGGGTGATCAAAAAGATTATAATCATATGCAATTCAATAATCAGGATCGCTTCCTATTAACCAAGTTAATGATGATGCCTGAATCTAAGGAACCACAACTGAATGATGTTAGCATTGAACAGTGGTTTGCTAAGAGTCCTCATATTTTCACAACTAATTTCTGGTACATGTGGCAAACAACTTTCGCGTTTAAGAAAGAAAGCTCTGCAATGGAGCTACGGCGTTACATGAATCGAATGATCTTAGAATTCAGTCGAATCAATACTTTGGCCGGCGTGACGCGAACACCATATAATCAGTATGAAAGCATCATTTTACCAATGCGTAAATATTTGACGGATCATGGTGTGAACTTTGTAAATAATCGTAAAATCACTGAATTTGTATTTAAAGATACACCGTTACGCGATGACATCATTGTAACAGGCTTGAAGTATGAAGAAGTGGATAACGATAACAAACCCGGTGAGATTGAAATTGGCGAAAATGATTTTGTCTTTGATACGAACGGTGCAATTACGGATAGTTCTTCCATTGGCGATTTAAACACCCCAATTAAAGAAAACATGGAGTATGCGCCAAGTGCAGCTCTTTGGAAACAGGCAACGGAACACTTCTACAATTTGGGTAATCCAGACAAATTCTTTGCCGATCGTAAACAAAGTGAGTGGTTAAGTTTCACTGTGACAACCAATAATCATTTCTTATTAAATGAGATTTCTCGGATTACACAACAGGAGCCAGGAAATGCGTTGAATACTTGGGTTGACAGTAACAATTTGATGTCAATCGTTGTCCATCACCAACCTCATTTTCACGTTCAAAAGGAGAATGAAACTGTTTTCTGGGGCTACGTCATGTATCCACGTCGTAAAGGAGATTATGTTGACAAACCATTTATCGAAATGACTGGTAAAGAGATGTTAGAGGAGCTGTTAGGCCATCTAGCGGCTGTGGATCCAGCGCGTGACAACATTGCTGATCATACCGAAGAGATTATGGACAGCATTGTAAACGTCATTCCAGCCTACATGCCGTATGCTAGCGCGTTGTTTAATCGTCGTGCTGTGGGGGACCGTCCAGCTGTTGTGCCAAAGAACTCTAAGAATTTGGCCTTTATCAGTCAGTTTGCCGAAATGCCATTTGACATGGTCTTCACGGAACAATATTCATTTAGATGTGCCCAAGTGGCTGTATATCACTTCATGGGAATTCCTGATAGTGAGTTAACACCACTCCATCATTATGAAAAACAACCTAAAGTTTTGGCAAGAGCAACAAAGACAATGTTTAGATAATTAATGAAAGCACATTTTATCATGACTGCGAGCATGATTGGTGAATTTGCGTGATAAAGCAAAAAACGAGAGTGATGGTCTGTGGGTAAATCAGATCGTCACTCTCGTTTTATATTAGTCAATTTGTTTACCGTTTACGATTAACACATCGACGTGTTTTTCTTTTTGATCTCGTTCTGGGGGAAGCGTCATATAATCGTCGTACATGCGGGTTAGAATGCGATCGTAAGCTTCTGGAATCTTAACCTGAATATCTTCGAACGGATGGGTGATCAACTCAGAGATTTCGGCTTGATTTAAAACTTCTTTATCATAGGCATACTGAGACGCATAATTTTTGTAATGGTGAAATGGTTCCTTATTATAAAGACGCATAATATTTTCGCGTTTTTCTTTTAGTTTGGCAACTGACATATAGTGATTAAGGTCGTTAGTTTCCGGATCCTTACGAAACGGGGTTTTGATGATATTATAGCCTAAGCGTAAAAGGATTCGTGTATCAAAATAACGAAAACGACTGTAAACAGCTCGCCTAATTTCAGGTTGTCGTGGTACTTTATCAAACGGAAAAATATCAACGAAAACGCCTTTGCGCGCGTCATTGACATTATTTCGTTCTTCAATATAAGTGTCAGTATCAATCATTTTCATGTAGCTAAATGCAAAATTAGGATCTGTGTCCGCGGTTTGAATGAAGTAGTGTTCATTTTGCAAAAGGGCAGGGGCAATAGAAGAAAAACGATCATATTCATCACGTCGCATACCAATGTCCACATCGTCATCCCATGGAATAAAGCCGTTATGGCGAATTGCACCAAGCAGTGAACCACCAATTAGAAAGTATTTGATGTGATGTTTTTCGCAAATGTTAACGAACTTTTTTAAAGTGTTTAATTCAATTCGATGCAACTCGCTGATTTGCGACATAGAACAATGCTCCTCCGTTTTTTATTACCCTAAGTGTACCTGATTTTAGTTAAGATTTAAACATGTGCCACAGATTGATGGTGGCTTCCAGCAACATTCCGATTGCCATCATATACATCGCAATCATGTTTTGATGAACAAAAACAAAGTAAGTTAAAATCAAATAGAAAACGAAAAATAAAATTGCGGTTACTTTTGAATTACCAGTCATTAGGATACCTCCCAAGTTATCAATTTACCTTCATTTTAGTTTAAAATGATTCTAATTTCCACAATTTATTGAAAACGATGTCATTATATTTTTAGTTTTTAGTAAAATTGGAAAATAATTGGGGGTTTTACGGTTGACAATTATGATGGGAACCATTATTATTGGTACCTAAGATTAGGTTTTAAATGCGAAGAGTCACGGAGGATTGTACAATGAGAAAAACCAAAAATGCGTTGTTAGAATATTTATTAAAGAATGTCCAGAATGCGGATCTTGTCAACAAACTGTTGGTTACAATGGTTTCTCGCGGACAAATTGCCTTGATTCCTGCAACTAATTCTGGTTCACAGCAGCATAAGTAAGCGAGTTAATTGCTTTTGTAACTGGCTGTGATATAGTAATACTGTTGTTATGGGGTCGTTATGGATTCGACAGGTATAGGTTGAGCCCGGATTGCGTTTCGTAGTTTACGTCTACGTTAAAAACGTTCAGTTTAATTATAACTGCAAAAAATAATAACAATTCTTACGCTTTAGCTGCTTAATAACAGCTTAACGTAGATCTGCCTAGCATCGTCCATGTGTTGGATACAGGTCTTAAATTAAGTGGACTTACGCAAGTTGCTCACATCTGAAGTAGCTTGAAGAGACTAATCAGATTAGCTGATCAAGAGAACCCTGACATACGGTGTTTTGGTTAGTGAAATTTAAGTAGTATGCCTATGAACGTAGATATCTGGGTGGCAATATGCTTGGACGCGGGTTCGATCCCCGCCGACTCCATTTTATAGTTTCAGTACAGGTTAATAGTCTTCAGAATGCCGGTTTTATGCGGTTTATTCTGAAGACTATTTTCATTTCTATGCTGTACTTTTCAAGTCTCATTCAAATTGTATTGATAGAGATTTTTAACGGCACATTCACTACGGTAAATGTGCTTTTTTTTTTTTTTTTTTTTTTTTTT
>NZ_BJWE01000053.1 GCF_007990205.1 Pediococcus parvulus
CTAAAGATTTTAAAACATATTCTCAAAAACCAAGCCATTTAACTACCATCTTCTAACCAAGATTTTACCTTTATCCTGTACTTCACCTTCATTCTTGCACATTAATATATCTTACAGTTGACAACACTAAACCCAGTCTTCCTTATAATTCAGTGTTGCAATATAGAAAATGCCTTCACGATGAATAGAGAATTCGTCATATTGGGCACCCGTACTTTTATCTACAAAACTGTGACTAATCACATAATCTCCACGGTTGGTATATTGTGTATGGTTCTTCGCATAATTGTTTTTCTTCACTTTGGTTGTTAGCGCTAGGGTCGGATGCCCATTTGTAATCACACCCATTCGTACTGCCGTCTTCGGGGTTAGAAACATTCCTATTATGCACAACAGCATTACCCCCAACGCAATAATAGAATATTTTCTTCTTCGTCTGATTAAAGTACATTCAAATAAATAACTACAAATTGGAATTAACAACCACAGTAAGATCAATGCATAGCCAAAATGAAATGGAGGGCTAACTAATGCCGTGACCACTAATGTTACCGCCGTTAACATTGGTAACATTTTCCGTTTCCAAATTCCCCAGCCAAAGAAAATTACTGCCATTACAAATGGTAAATAAAATATGAAGCCAAAATTCTCCGCATCAGAAAAACCACTCAGGCCATTGTTACGATAAATCCAGAATATGATCACGAGCCAAAGGAGGATTATTGGTTGTAAATGAGTTAACCAAATTTTCTTTAAGTTGTTCATTGGATACCATCCTGCTTTATTTGCCGTTAATCAAGCGTCATAATTTTTTGTCTTTATTTTACCAGTTTGATTGTCCGAGTATAAATTAAAACTTATTCTTATCAAAGCTTTTACTTTTTGCACAAATGGACTTCTGCCAACTGATCGTACCGATTCACATCCAATAACTTTAAGTGAGTCGAATAATCACCGTTTGGAAATAACCGAATTCCCTTTCCCAATAAAACCGGTGCAATTTGAATCCACCACTCATCAATTAAATCATTCTCCAGTAAATCCACTACAAGTTGACCACCACCCACGATCCAAATATTACCACCAGGTTGGGCCAATAATTCTTGAACCAATTGCATTGGTGATTCCTGCACATACTTTGCATCTGCCACTTCACCATGCTTGGTTCGCGAGAGTACATAATTTGTTTTATCAGGAAATTGCAATGCCCCATTCATTAAACCTTTACTCACGTCGTATGTTTTTCGTCCCATAATGGTGGTGTCGACTTTTTTTAAAAATTTCTCTGTATTAGCCTTATCGCCGCCTTGGGTATCTAACAACCACTGTAAATCATGTTTCTCGGTGGCCAAATAACCATCCAAAGAAATTGCACCGTAGAATTGTACTTTCCGCATAATATCACCTTTTTTCTTCCTTATATCATTTTTCTTAATTTTAGCAAACTGAGTAAAACCAACGAAATAAATTGACTGAAAATATGACAAACTTTAGGTCGCCTATCAAACTAATGAAAAACCTTTAACTTTCAGAATTTTAGTAAAAAAATGCACAAGCCTAACCTCACTTGTGCATCTTTCGTTTATAAATCCAACTCTAAAATGGCATTAAATACTTCTTGTGGTAACTCAATGCTGTTTTTAGCTGATTGTCGTTTGTTAATCCCTTGACGCCGTAACAACGCCTGTTTCTTGGAAATACTCTTTTTACCGCCAGAAACAGCCGCATTTTTACGCAATGGCGGAATATCAACTCGTGCAACGGCCTTACCTTCCACAACTGCCTGAACAGGAGTGGGATAAAGTCGCCGCGGCACCGCAACTTTTAATTTCTTTACCAGTTCTTGCGTCAAATTTGGCGCATCCTGACGATGAACTACAAACGATAGTGCATCGACGGTGGCATAGTTAATATCAACTTCAACTTTAACCAAATCAGCGATTTCATAATCAAGATAAGTCGTGTCCAATGTGGCGTATCCATGGGAAACAGACTTTAACTGATTGAAAAATTCATACGCCACTTCAGAAGTTGGCATTTTGTAAGTCAATACGATCAAATCGGCTTGATTATCCATATCCAACAGTGTGCTCTTATGTTTTTCCGCAAGTTTCATGACTTCACTCAGCAAGTTATTGGGTGTCGTAATCTCAGCTTTGATAAATGGCTCTTCCACATACTCAATTTTGGAAAACTCCGGAAAATTAATCGGATTATTCACAATCATTGGTTCAGTTTGACCCTTCAAGTACACGTGATAAGTCACGTTGGGTGCTGTTGTGAGTACCTCCAAACCATATTCATCCTTCAAACGTTCCCGAATAATTTGCAAATGCAGCATCCCTAAAAAGCCACATCGAAAACCAGCGCCCAAGGCCTCTGAATTTTCAAGACTGTAGTGAAACGAAGAATCATTTAAAGCGAGTTTTTCAATCGCTGATTTCAATTCATTATAATTATTGTCCCTTGGATAAAATCCGGCAAACACCATTGATTTTGCGGGTTCATAGCCAGCCAGTGGTTGCGAAGTTGGCTTGGTGGCCGAAGTCATGGTGTCTCCCACTCGAACTAATTGCGGATCTTTTATCCCCGTCACAACATATCCCACATCACCCGCATTTAACTCATTAACGGGTGTCATATTGGGCGCAAAGTAGCCCAATGCATTAGCCGAAATGTGTGTTTGCTCCGCCATCAATACTAACGAATCATCTGGCTTTAATGTGCCATCTACAAGGCGTACATAGGCAATAATTCCTTTAAAGGCATCGTACATGTAGTCAAAAACTAACGCCTTTAACGGTGCCTTTTTATCTCCGGTTGGCGCTGGAATGGTTGTCCGAATGGCTTCCAGAACTTCATGCACACCCATCCCAGTTTTGGCTGAAATTTTCAGCATATCCAAATTTTCGAACGCCGGATCTAACTTTTGAATCTGAGCTTGTGTCCGTGGCACATCGGCTGCATCACTATCCACCTTGTTAATCACTGGAATAATGACCAAATGATTTTGCTTGGCAAGGCGCAAGTTTGCCACCGTTTGCGCCTGAACGCCTTGAGTAGCATCTACCAATAGGATCGCCCCATCACTCGCTGCTAAACTTTTGGAAACCTCGTATGAAAAATCAACATGTCCAGGTGTATCAATAAAATTATATTCATATGTTTGTCCATCATCAGCTTCGTAATGGTTCCGCACTGTTCTGGACTTGACGGTAATACCATGGGCCTGTTCAACGGCCATGTCATCTAACAATTGGGCCTTTTTGTCCCGTTCACTAACCGTGTGGGTTTGTTCCATAATTCGATCGGCTAATGTCGACTTCCCATGATCAATATGAGCAATGATGGAAAAATTTCTGATGTTTGCTTGTTTCATTATTTAACTGCTTTCCTTTTTCATGACTATTTTTCAAAACTTACTCTTACTACTTTAAAAATTTTGCTTCCTTGTCAATACTAACAGATCCCAACAATACATATCTGATAGATTTTTGGATGTCACTAATTTTCTATACTAAGAATTGTATTTTAGATCAACTAAAAAATGCAGCACCTCGCTTAGAGTTGCCGCATTTCAACTATTCTTTTTAAATTTTATCACCCAATAGGTTAGTCAACAACCTTTGCCACAGCCGCATTGACACTATCTTTTTCAGCTTCAATCAAGGCAACACGGCTTTCAATCACTTTCGTATCCATTGTGATTTCACGTGTTAAACCGGGTGTGTTGAGCTTTGGTTCAAAGAACGCTTTGAACTCTGCCAAACGCTCTGGTGTATGAAAAATCCCGGCAATTACAGTAATGTAAGTTGTGAATTCCATATCACCGCCAACCGTATCTTCGAGCCATTGCCAGTCATTACGAAGCCAATCCCAAGCAGCTTGTTGGCCATCTTCATTTGCCAAAACGCCTCGGAACCAGGCCCGTAAATCTTGTGGTTTGATCGTGTCAGCATCTTCGAACTTCGCGATTAATTGCGCAATTAACTTGGCATCAGGTGTGCTTGTTAATGCTGCACAGATAGCTTCCTTGTAACTACTATCAGACGTCTGATGATGTTGTTTTAAGAGCTGATCAAACAGTTCTTGGCTACCAAAGTTTTTCACTTCGTTCAGCAAAATGAAAACTCGCGTGTCGGCTGGTAAGCTTGCCAACTGATCCTTATTAGCCACAAAAATCTCGTGAGCAGCCGCAATTGAATCAGCATTCTTGGCATACAGTGTTGCACCTAACGCATATGGTCGGTTCAATTGATCATCGTTTGATTCGTCGGATTTTGGTTTCCAACCTAACCGCGCAACCTGATCTGCACTCAATTTATCGTAAAACGCTTGAACAGCCCTTTCTTCATCCGACTTTGGAGTTGCAAATTTTCTCAAATTTCCGGCAACTTGGTACAAGGCCACGTTCACCACGTTTGACTTGCTATTTGCAAATTGTGGTAACAATGGGACAACTTCGGCATAAGAAATCTGACGACCTTCTGCTAATAATCGTAAATCTTGTAAAATTTGGAGTTTAGAAATGTCATCAAGTGCCTCCACATTATCCAAAATATCTTTTAATAAGGTTTCATCATATTTGACGATAAAGTGGGAATCATTCCCCACATTCAAGCGGAATGGTTTGCCATTTTCTTCACGTAACTTAGCATAGTCACCTAATGTAATTGACTTTTCCGCCATAATTTGAGGGACAGTTTCGTAATTGCCATTTAGTGGAATTTGCCACTTACGACCCACTTCTTTACCTTCGCCACTGAAGAACTGTTGTTGAGAAACAGTTAACTGACCATTTTCAACTGCAGCTTTGACGACTGGATAACCTGGTTGTTCCAACCAAGAATTCATGATAGCACCCACATCAAGATCAGAGCTTTCACCTAATGCAGCCCATAAGTCGGCACCAGTTGCATTGCCATATTTGTGAGCAGCAAAGTATTTCTTTAAGCCAGCTCGTAAGGCATCGTCACCAAGTAAAGCGCGAACCATAACCAGTAGGCGGGCACCCTTAGCGTAAACAATCGCACTGTCAAACAGCGCATCAATTTCCGCAGGATTTTCCACATTCACATGCACAGACTGAACCCCATCAATAGCATCCCGTTGTAAAGCAGCAGCGGCCTCGGATGTTTGGAACATTTCCCAAATATGCCAATCAGGTTCAAGCGCATCAATAGCCACATATTCCATCATGTTAGCAAAACTTTCGTTTAACCAGAGGTCATCCCACCACTTCATTGTAACCAAATCACCAAACCATTGATGAGCCAATTCATGCGCAATAACAGTCGCCACAAGCTGTTTCATGTCAAGGGCAGTATTGTCGGGATCAAGTACTAAGTATGCTTCTCGATAAGTCACTAATCCCCAGTTTTCCATGGCACCAGCTGAGAAATCAGGTAAGGCTAACTGCCAAGAATGTGGCAACGGATATGGTGTTTGGTAGAAATCTTCATAAAATTCAATTGAACGCTTAGCAATGTCCAAAGGAAAATCTAATTCTTTAGCTTGGTGAGCCTTAGTTGCAAACACCCCAACTTTAACCCCACTCTTAGTAGTGGTGACTTTGCTTTGTAATTCACCAAAGGCAAAGGCAACTAGATAAGTCGACATTCGAACTGTGGTGTCAAAATAGTGGACACCATTTTCGACACGAGCTTCTGGCATGTTACTAATTGTCGTTTCACCTTCATGCTCATCAAACTTAATGGCTAAATCAAAGGTAGCTTTAGCTTCGGGTTCATCCACACAAGGAAAGGCCTGCCGCGCAAAGTTGGTTTCAAATTGTGTCCCGATAATCTGCTTTTTCTCGCCATTAACTTCATAATATGAAGGATAAATTCCCATCATTGAATCAGTTAACGGTGCCTTGTAAGTAATGGTTAACTTCACTTCACCAGTCTGTGACAAATCGATCCGAATGGCATCAGCTTTGTCGTCCGTTGTGAACGAGACATCCTTGCCATCTGCTTGAACGGAAGCGACAACTAAACCCTTTTGATGAATAGAAACCGTTTGAGTTTTAGCTTCACCAGTGATACTGGTTTTACCCGCAATTTGTTTTGTTTCTCGATTGACATCTAAATAGACATCATACTGTGTTGGTTGGAATGTTTCATAAAAATGTGTTATTTCTGCCATGTTATTCTCCCTATTTTATTAGAATAATCTCATTATACGACTTCCAAACGAAAAAGCCTATCCTCGAAACTTGTCATTACCATTAAAAATGGATAATGACTAACCTGCCATTATTTTTATAAAGCTCCATCCTCATTCCTGTTACGAATCCTATAACCTTCACAATTCAATTCTAAATCTAAACGACCACCATCTTAGATTAACAAATCAGATGATAAATTCCCCTATGTTATACTAAAATCGTGTTAAATTTTGAAAAAGAGGCCGCTTATGACATTTTATTCATACCAACAATTATTAGCTCAAACGAATCGCATCCTACTTTGGCGATACGGTATTTTAGTCGTGCTTTCACTAATTGCCGTCATTATGTTAATCCTTTTCTTACGACATCGAAATGAAGGCAAATACCGAGATCTGTTAATCATTTTTGTGCTCAGTGCTTGTTTAGTAGGCGGAATTCAATTCAGTAATTATCAACAGTATCAGACTAGCTTAAGTCAAAATGCCCAAATTGTGCGATTTTTACAAACTGTGAGCCACAAGAAGAATGTTTCCCTAAAAAAACTAAAAACTAATAAAACGGTTTTAACGGATAAAATGATTTTAAAAATTAATCAGCGTTATTATCAGGTTGATTTCGATAGTGACTTTTCAAGCTATCATCTGCAACGTGCACAAATTATTAACAATCAGGAGGTGAAATAATATGTTTTCTTATCTGGATATTGGTTTAAAATTCGCCCTTGGCTTAGTTTGCGTGATTGTCCAAATTAATCTCCTTGGCAAAGGAAATCTAGCACCAACTAGCGCAGTGGACCAAATTCAAAATTATGTCCTTGGCGGCATTATTGGCGGGATGATCTATAACACTGACATCACGTTACTTCAGTTTGTTTTGATTTTACTGATCTGGACCTTAATTGTTTTAATCGTTAAATTTATCAGTAACCACAACCAATTTTTACGAAGGTTTGTTACTGGAGAACCGCATACAATTGTGCAAAATGGTCAAATTTTAGTTGGTGTTGCAACCCGTGCTGGTTTAAGTGCCAGTGAGTTATCCTTAAAACTAAGATCGGCAGGTGTCAATGACATCAGTGAAGTTAAACGTGCCGTCCTAGAACAAAACGGCCAGCTCACCGTCACAATGCAAGGCGACGATGCCGTTAAATACCCGCTGACTGTGGATACCGTAATTGATAGCACCATATTAGAATTAATTGACAAAGATGAAGCATGGGTCATGCAAAACTTAAAAACACAGAATTACCAACTTGCAGATGTATACTATGCCATTTATCGTGGTGGCAGCTTGAGTGTTACCCCTTATCCTGATCATGCCTATCCAAGAAAATAATTTTTACAAAAAACTCCATTGAAATTTAGAAATCCTCTTGAGGATACTAAATTTCAACGGAGCTTTTATTTCACATACTTCAATTATTTCAAAGTAATCCAGTACCGTTGCAAGTGATGGCCCGTGGATTCTTCCATAAGCGTATTTTCGTAAATTCCACCAGCATTGTTTATAACTTGTTGACTGGCAATATTCCAGTCTTCTGCGGTAATCAAAACTTTGATAATATTCCGTGCCTTGAATAAGGCTAACGCTTGCTGCAACATTTCAGAAGCGATGCCTTGGTTCCGAAATTCCGGTGCCACGCCGTATCCAATGTTGCCACCAAATTTCAGTAAGTAATCATTTAATTTCCACCGACATGAAATACCACCCTTAATACGATTAGCTTCAATATAAAAATATTTAGTAGCCGGAACCCGAGGTGCTTCTGGATGACGACTGTTGGTCTGTAATTGTTTAATAAATTCAGCAAAATTGGTCTGAATTGGTCTGGATACCGACACTTGTGTGGGTTCGTTTTTCCAAGCTTGAATCCAATCATCAAAAATTAACTCATCTTGCAGGGTAAGTTCTCGTAAATTTGTCATTTAACAGACCTCTTCTCATCAATTTACAGTCCAAAGGCATTGCGTAACAATCTAATAGCGTGCCTCTCGCTGATTCAAATCTGCTTCTAGTGATGCGGTTAACTGTTTCAGCAGATCAATCGCTCCATTCAAATGAACGGTGTAATATCTTTCGGTTCCTGCCCGGGTCACGGTGACCAGTCCAGCATCCAATAACAGTTTAAGGTGATGGGACACTGCAGGTCTGGATAATTCCAGTTGCTCTGTTATCTGATTCACCGTCAATTTGTCGACTGCACACAGCATCAACAAAATTTGTTGGCGATTTTCATCCTGTAGCATTGCAAAAATTGGCGCACTCTTTTTTAAGATCTTCATTGATTGTTCGGCCATTAGGTTACTCCTTAAATTTTTACCACTTTTGTATTAAAGTGTTCGTTCATATTTCTAAACCATTAAACGCTGAAATAAAAACTTTGTCAAGAATGTATGTTGACAAGTTTAAACCAATGCACTAATATTCTTCTTATCGAATGTTTAAAAGATTAAACCAATAAACAAGGAGCTTAATATGAATTCAACTATGAAAGCAGCTTTAATTACCCATTATAAACAAGCAACCCCCACCATCCAAAATGTACCAGTGCCTGAGGTTGGCCCAAATGATGTTCTTGTCAAAATCATGGCCGCAAGCATCAACCCAATCGATTTAAAAACTAAAGACGGCGATTTACGAATGCTTTTAAAATACAAAATGCCGCTAATTCTTGGTAGTGACTTTGCCGGAACCATCACCCAAATCGGCTCGCAGGTCACCGATTTTAAAGTTGGCGATGCAGTGTATGGGCGTCCACAAGATGATCACATTGGTACTTTTGCGGAATACATCGCGGTTGATCAAAGTGACATTGCACATAAACCACAAAATTTATCGTTTGAAGAAGCGGCAGCTATTCCATTGGTTAGTTTAACTAGTTATCAAGCCTTACATGACCTGATGTCTATTCAACCTAACCAAAAAGTTTTGATCCAAGCCGGGTCCGGTGGCGTAGGAACCATTGCCATTCAACTTGCAAAACAGCTCGGTGCCTTCGTCGCAACCACAACTAGTACTAAAAATATTGATCTAGTGCGCTCACTTGGAGCTGATCAAGTCATTGATTACAAGCAAACACAATTTGATGAAGTTTTATTTGATTACGATTACGTTTTTGATACTCTTGGCGGTGAATCTTTAGAAAAGGCATTTAAGATTGTCAAACCGGGTGGCAAAATTGTGTCCATCGCAGGAATGCCCAACGTCCGGTTTGCTAAAGCATTTGGTTTACCAATCTGGAAACAACTCCTTATAGGCGCAGCTTCACATAAGCTAACTAAGCTTGAAAAAGTTCATCAGGTTCAATATGATTTCCTGTTTATGAAATCAAGTGGTCAAGAACTTGAAGTTATTCGCCAACTGATTGAATCAGATAAACTGCATCCCATCATTGACCGCATTGTTGACTTTTCAGACTTACCTGATGCGTTTGCCTACTCCCGCTCTGGAAGAGCTAAAGGAAAAATTATCATCAAGATGACTGATCCGCAAGAATAAAAAAGTCCCTCAAGGCTGGCTATAACCGACCTTGAGGGATTATTTTGTCTAAAAACTAAAGGTTGAAAGTATCAAAATTATTATATCAGTGTGTTGAGCGCAAAGATTAGACTTAGTCTGGAAGCAAATGGGCTCAGTAGTGTCGTTTATCTTAGCAGGTTTCACTTAGATAAAGGCCGAACTTGGAGACGTGGCTTGCGGCTCCAAGTCGCACCCACTA
>NZ_BJWE01000054.1 GCF_007990205.1 Pediococcus parvulus
AAGCGGAGGAAGCTGCTCTCTTCAACACGTTTCGCTATAAAAAAATATATTAGTAGTCTATTCTAATTTTTGCTAGCTTTAAAAGTACACGTAATAAATGAATGTGCGAGAAGGGCGTCAACAAAATGACATACCAAAGACCTTAACTATTTCCAGTAGTTAAGGCCTTTTTTACACCTATAATTGCGTATTAAATTTAGTATGGCAAAATTAATACAAGTGGGTGGAAAAATCACTTTCAGTCATGTGTATTCAACCAGTAGACACATAAAAAATTTAAAATTACTACCAGAAGTGAACCAAGAAAAGTTTCAAACAAAAATTCTCGCCTTCAACCAGTTACTTTGAATTAAGAGGCAACTATTTTAGTATCCGGAATCCAAATAAAACGCGACAAGAATATTTAACTACTGATTGCGTATAGAAACTGTGATAGACTAGGCTTAAAATATCGATAAACTGAGGCAAAGAGAATTGATTACGATTGGATTAACAACATGGACAGACCATCCTGCTCTCATCGATCATGAGGATCGAAAAGTTGAATTAACAGAATATGCCGGCTACTTTCCAGTAGTTGAGGTGGATACTTCTTTTTACGGCGTGCCAAAAGTATCGACCGTTGAAAATTGGCAAAAATCTGTTCCAGAGGGGTTTCAATTTATTTTAAAGGCTAACAAACTAATGACTTTACATGATGGCGCGGATGTTGATGACTATTTGTCAGATGAGCACCGATTAGTTTTTACCGAATTTCGGCAAATGATTCGTCCTTTAGTTAAGAGTGATCAACTAAAAACGATCCTATTTCAATTTCCACCATATTTCAACTGTCAATTAGACAATATTCGTTATTTGCGTGATGTACGGGTTTTGATGGGTGACTTGCCAATTGCTGTAGAATTTCGTAATTCTAGCTGGTATGATCCGGCGGTTCGTGATGAAACCATGCTTTATTTGAAGAAACTAGGCATGAGTCATGTTTCGGTTGATGAACCCAGCTCAGTCCCTAATGGCGTGCCTTTGGTAGATACGGTGACAAATCAGAATTTGGCCGTTTTACGATTACATGGTCAAAATGCAAAAGGCTGGGTTGAAAAAGGGCCTAACTGGCGCGGAAAGCGGACACTCTACAAGTATTCTGAGGAAGAACTACAAAGTTTTGCGAAACTTGTCAAAAAATTAGAACCGCAAGCTGAAGAGGTATGCATCATTTTTAACAATAACAGCGGTAAAGATGCAGCTGGAAATGCTTTAAGATTAAAGGAAATATTAGGAATTAATTTTGACGGATTGGGGCCATTGCAACTAGGTCTTTTTTAATGAAGTAAATAAAATTCAATTGTCCGCCATCAAACGTGTGAAACACGCTTTGCGCGGCGATTCTTTGTGATATACTTAAAGTTAAAACATTCTACTTTAAATTATTAATTTAAAATATAAAATTATTAGAACTAGGAAGGAAATCTTCAATGGCAGACAAACCCACATATTATATAACGACACCAATTTATTATCCGTCAGGAAAGCTTCATATCGGGAATTCGTACACAACGATTGCTTGTGATGCTGAGGCCCGTTTTCAACGATTAGAAGGCAAAGATGTTTTCTTCTTAACAGGAACTGACGAACATGGTTTAAAAATCGAACAAAAAGCTGAAGCCTTAAACACAACCCCTAAAGCATACGTAGATGGGATGGCTGAAGGTATAAAAAAGCTGTGGAAACTTTTGGATATTTCCAACACTAAATTTATTCGGACAACTGATGACTATCATGAAAAGGCTGTTCAAGAAATTTTCCAAAAATTGGAAGATAGTGGCGATATTTATTTAGGTGAATATGAAGGCTGGTATTCAGTTTCTGATGAAGAGTACTTCACTGAAACGCAATTGGCTGAAGTTTATCGAGATGAAAGTGGTAAAGTAATCGGTGGAAAAGCGCCATCTGGTCATGAAGTTCAAAAAGTTAAAGAAGAATCTTATTTCTTCAAAATGAGTAAGTATGCAGACTGGTTATTGCAATACTACAAAGATCATCCTGACTTTATTCAACCTGCAACGCGGATGAACGAAATGATTAATAACTTTATCAAACCCGGTTTGGAAGATTTGGCTGTTTCACGAACAACTTTCAATTGGGGGGTAAAGGTTAAAAACAACCCTAAACATGTGGTTTATGTTTGGATTGATGCGTTATCAAACTATATTACCGCACTGGGTTATGGCAGCGATGATCAAAGTAACTTTGATAAGTATTGGCCTGCTGACGTGCATATGGTCGGTAAAGAGATTGTGCGTTTCCACACAATTTATTGGCCAATCATGTTGCATGCCCTTGGTTTACAATTACCAAAACACGTTGTCGGCCATGGCTGGTTATTGATGAAAGACGGTAAAATGTCCAAATCTAAGGGGAACGTTATTTATCCAGAAACTTTGGTTGAACGTTACGGCCTAGATGCACTTCGTTACTATTTATTGAAAGCTATGCCTTATGGAAATGATGGGGTGTTCACACCGGAAGACTTTGTCGACAAAATCAATTATGATTTAGCTAACGATCTCGGTAACTTATTAAACCGGACAGTGGCAATGATTAATAAGTATGAAGGTGGTGTCATTCCAACCTTAAAATCTGGTGTGACTCAGTTTGATAAAGACTTAGAAACCACAGCAGCAACTGTCATTACTAATTATCGCGAATTAATGAATTCTCTTCATTTTTCAGATGCACTTTCCGAAATTTGGAAACTGGTTAGCCGCTCCAACAAATATATTGATGAAACCCAGCCTTGGGTGTTGGCTAAAAGTGATGACGCTGTTGATCAAGCTAAATTGGCAAGTGTCATGAACCACTTGGCAGAAAGTTTACGTTTGTTGGCGCATTTATTGCAGCCAATTTTGACACAGGCACCAACGAAAATTTTGGATCAACTAGGTTTAACTGCGCAAACAGTTGATTTAGCTGACTTGAAATTTGGAACAATTCCTGCGGGTACCAAAGTTGTCGCAAAAGGAACCCCAATTTTTCCTCGTTTGGACGCTAAAGAAGAGGTCGAATTCATCAAGGCACAAATGACCAAAACTGATAAAAAGAAGGGCCGTGCTGCCATGGAAGAAGCTAAAAAAGCAGCACAAACCGACGATGCAGCAGAACTTAATATCACTAAAAAGCCAATCCGTATTGAAGCTTTTGATAAAGTAGAACTTAAGGTCGCTGAGATTAAATCTGTGGATAACGTTGAAGGTGCCGATAAACTTTTGAAGTTTAAACTCGACGCTGGTGATAAAGGTGACCGCCAGATTCTTTCTGGGATTGCTGAATATTATCCAGATCCAAGTGTTCTAGTTGGTAAAAAAGTTTTGATTGTGGCTAATCTCAAGCCTCGTAAGATGCGTGGTGAAATTAGTCAAGGAATGTTGCTATCAGCTGAACATGCTGGCCATATTCAAGTTGTTGAAGTGCCAAACAGTTTGGTTAATGGTTCTGGAGTTGAATAAGTTGATTTTGTAAAACATGATGATAATGTAAAGACCAATCTAAGACCAAGTGAACGGTTTGCGGTGTCTTGGGTTGGTTTTTGATAATTGGAGGTAAACATGCAACTATTTGATTCACATACGCATTTGAATGATCCGGCTTTTTGGGGACATGAGAAAGCTTATATTGAGCATGCCCATAAATTGGGTGTCCAAAAAATGGCAATGGTGGGCTCAAATGCTGAATTTAATGCATCCGCAATTAAACTTGCGCACCAATATGAAGATATCTATGCCGTAGTTGGATGGCATCCAGAAGATTCTAAGTATTTTCATGAAGACCAAGCAGAAATTTTACGAGCACAATTACAGGACTCGAAAGTGGTTGCTTTGGGTGAAATTGGCCTGGATTATTATGAAACAAAATCACCGCGAAAAATTCAACGGCGGGTATTTGAAGAACAATTGGAGCTGGCAAGTAAGGTTCATATCCCGGTTGCAATTCATAATCGGGATGCTTTTGAAGATACGTATGCGATTTTAAAAAATGCGCATGTAGAAACCTTTGGTGGTGTGATGCACAGCTTCAATGGCGGACCAGAGTGGCTTGATAAATTTTTGGCACTTGGGATGCATATCTCATACAGTGGTGTTGCAAGTTTTAATTCTGCCCATGATGTGCATAAATCTGTGCAAGAAACACCGGCAGATCGGATTATGGCGGAAACAGATGCCCCGTATCTGGCCCC
This sequence comes from Pediococcus parvulus, assembly GCF_007990205.1. Taxonomy (GTDB): domain Bacteria; phylum Bacillota; class Bacilli; order Lactobacillales; family Lactobacillaceae; genus Pediococcus; species Pediococcus parvulus. Next base: position 4,232 of record NZ_BJWE01000054.1, read on the forward strand.
CATTCCTTTTAGAGGAAAACAAAATGAGCCTGCCTACACACTTTATGTGGTTGAAGCGTTGGCCCGTTTGCGGGATGAAGATCCTGATGTCACAGGCAAAGCAACGTATGAAAATGCCAAACAATTTTATAGGATAGACGATGATGAAAAAAATTAAAGAAGTTATTGTAGTTGAAGGAAAAGATGATACTGTTCGGATAAAAAAAGCGGTAAACGCGGATACCCTAGAGACACGAGGATCTGCAATTTCTGAAGAAACGATAGAACAAATTCGACGTTTACAAGCAGAACGTGGCGTTATTGTGTTTACGGATCCCGATTTTTCTGGTGAAAAAATCCGTAAGACCATTTCAGCTGAGGTTCCAGATGTCAAACATGCATTTTTGGCGAGAAGGGATGCAGTGCCCAGTAAAAAAGGAAGTTTAGGCGTGGAACACGCGACCCCTGAAGTTATTCGAGAAGCCCTAGGCAAAGTGTATACGGAGGCTGCTGATGCACCATTGCAGATTACCAGGGATGATTTACTGGATGCTGATTTAATTGCAGGAACCCATGCAAAACAGCGGCGTATGGAGTTGTGTGAAATTTTGAATATTGGTTATGTGAATGGAAAACAGTTAGTAAAGAGACTTCAACTATTTCAGGTGAGTCGTGAGGCTTTTCAAGCAGCGGTGGATGAATTAGATCAAAAATAAGGAGTAAAAAATGACACAAGAAATTGATATTGCAGATCCAGTTCGAACACGGGCAATCTTGGAACGGTACGGCTTAAATGCTAAAAAAAGTTTGGGTCAAAATTTTTTGACTCGACCACAAATTTTGAAGGATATCGTGGCAGCTGCCGATATTTCTGAGGAAGATGATGTGATCGAAGTGGGACCCGGAATTGGAGCGTTAACGGAGCAGTTGGCGCGTCATGCTCACCACGTGTTGGCGTTTGAGATTGATGAAAACTTGTTGGATGTATTGGACGAAACACTGGATCCTTACAAAAATGTCACAATTATTAATGCAGATATTTTGAAGGTTAATTTGCCAAAAGTGGTTGCAGAAAATTTGGATGGCAAACATACTTTAAAAGTGGTGGCTAATTTGCCATATTATATTACAACGCCAATTTTAAAGGGATTGTTGCAAAGCCCACTGCCATTGGACCAGATTGTGGTTATGATGCAAAAAGAGGTGGCGGATCGCCTTAATGCGGTGCCAGGAACAAAGCCGTATGGTTCATTGAGTGTAGCAGTGCAGTTGGATATGAATGTGGATATTGAGTTTGATGTGCCAAAGGAAGCGTTTATGCCGCGACCAAAGGTGGATTCGGCAATTGTGAAGTTGACGCATCGTGAGCCAAGAGAGGTACAGCCATATTCGAAAGATGCGTTTTATAAGACGGTGCATGGATGTTTTGCGCATCGAAGAAAAACGTTGTGGAATAACTTGATGGGAATTTATGGTAAGGAAGAGGATACAAAGGCTAGGTTAACGGCGGTCTTAGAAAAATTGGATATCAAGCCGGGGGTAAGACCAGAGCGGTTGACGGTTGATGATTTTGTAAGGTTGACGAATGAACTAAAATAGTGGGCGAAGCAAGTCGGTAAAGGGCAGAACCTAAGTGTGACGGAGGCGGGATCGCAATCCCGCGGGAGTCATACTTAGGTTCTGCCCTTTGACTTGCTGAGCCGTCCTCAGAAAAATTAGTGAACGGAATATATATTAGCATGCCCACGTAGTTGAGGCAAAAGCTATGTAATCCTAATTTTATAAAAAACCGGTTGCAGGGCATCAAACGTTGTGGTATAATTTGCAGTTTTTGTGAAACTATGTTATAATGTTTCACATGGGAAGGTGAAGCCAATGCCAAACACACTAGCCACAATTAAGTCGAAGCTAGACAATAAGGTTGGAGAAGAAATGATGGTAGTTGCCCAAGCAGGTCGTAAGAAGATTACGAAACGCCATGGAATTCTTCATAAGACATATCCAGCTGTTTTCGTTGTTGATTTAGATCAAGACGAAAATTCTTTTGAGCGGGTATCATATAGCTATACCGATATTCTAACGAAGAACATCGAAATTGCATTCGGAGAATAAAAATAATCGGGCCGCAAAGGTCTTTTTATTTTGCCTAAATTTATCATTTTTGCACATAAAATGATGTTTAGGATAAGAGTTATGAAGCTTTTTCTCCAGAGCTGGTACTTTACCCAGTTTTTAAGTATAATTGTGATAAAATACTGGATTAGTAAACTAGGTGATTGCATGGAGACAACGGAAAAAGCCCCGGCCAAGCTGAACTTGTTCTTAGACACACCCTATAATCACTCGGATGGGCTTCAAGAATGGAATATGGTGATGACATCGGTAGATCTTGCCGATTATGTAAAGATTGAAACCAAGCCTGGTAAACGCGCCATTAGTGTCCATACAGACACGGGATTTTTGCCCAATGATAGCCGTAATTTAGCGTATCAAGCTGCAAAACTATTACAACAAGAGTTTCATGTTCAGGCTGGTGCAAAGATTCGAATCAAAAAAAATATCCCGGTTGCTGCTGGGATGGGTGGTGGTTCTTCGGATGCTGCTGCCGTGTTGCGTGGATTGAATAATTTGTGGAACCTAGGTATCCCAAAGGCTCAATTGGCTGAATTAGGCCTTCAAATTGATTCAGACGTGCCTTATTGTGTGTTTAGTCAAACAGCCCATGTTTATGGTAAGGGTGAAAAAGTGGCGTTGCTACGGCAATTACCGGCAATGTATTTTGTCATTGCAAAGCCTAAACTGAGCGTTTCAACGCCTAAGATTTTACGAAAGATTGATCATAAAAGCTTAGGTCATTTAAAAATTGACGGAATGTTGGAAGCAATTAAACAAAATGATTTTTCGGCAATCTGCAAAAATGCAGGAAACGTGCTTGAACCGGTAACAGGGCAGATGCACCCACAGATTTTACAATTAAAAGACCGCATGCTAAGGTATGGTGCCGATGTTGCGCAAATGAGTGGCACAGGACCAACTGTTTTTGGCATTTGTCGCAAGGAAAGCCGGGCTCAACACCTTGTAAACAGTCTGAAGGGCTTTTGTCCGGAAGTGTATCTTGTTAGGCCATTAAACTAAAAAGAGAGTCACCAAAAATGGGGGCCCTCCTTTTTTAACGCGTTTAAGTAATCAATTACTTAAAGTCGTTATAACAATGCAGCAATACCCAGGCCAATGAAAATTAATCCGAAGAATACACTGTACCAAATTGCAAATGGCATGAATAGAGAAGTATGACCATTCATGCTCACACGCAATGTTTGCCAACTTTTGTAAACATTGTAAAATTGAAACAAACCAATTAAGATACCTACTACACCAATTAAAAGATCTGCATTCATCACAATCGCGTTCGTTCAAAATTACAATCCAAACATAAACAACCTACTTTGGGTTAACTGTATTATTGGCACCAGTGTAGCATCACTTACTAATCTTTGCAATCGCTTTCTTTTATGAAATAATAAGCTAATAGTAACGGCTGAAAATCAAGAATAAGATCGCAGTTCCGATGGCGATTAGAAGAAGCATCAGGCCCAAATTTGTCCAGCTGAAATGGCGAGAAAGGTACATTGAACCCCCTGCTAAGCTTAAACTGACGACAATTAAAATTACGATTAATGAGACTGGAAACCCAAATTTATAGAGAAAATAGGCCATTACTGCGTAGCCTAAAAGATATTGAAAGAGCATAAATTGATTGTTTGGTCGTTTCATAGCTACCTCCGTGTTTGTTGTTACTCTAAATATACAGCAAAATGGAGAAATACATTAATGAAGCGCCCACTAAAACCAGAATATGCCACCAAACGTGTACATATTTTACATGGGGGATGTTGTAAATCAGGCCACCCAATGAAAATGCAACGCCGCCGGCAACAAGCAGACTAATGCCAATTAAGCCTAAACTGGCATAGAGTTGTTTGGCGCCAACTAGACAAAGCCAGCCCATTAACACGTAAATAAGGGTTTCAATTTTTTTGAACTTACCAACCGCAAAGAATTGAAAGACAATTCCGGCGATTGCCAGAAACCAAATGACGATGCATAAACTGATTCCTAGACGGCCGCGAATGGCAAGGAGACAATAAGGTGTGTAGGTTCCTGCAATTAAAAAATTAATGCTGTCATGATCTAATATTTGGAAGACGTGACTAGCTTTCGTAAAATATAAGCTATGAAACATAGTAGAAGAGAAGAATAAAACTAAAAGACTAAGACCATAGATAGTATAGGCGACTATATCTAGTGGTTTTCCAAGTCCAATAGCCTTAATAAGCAATAAAATGGTTCCGGCAATACTCAAGAAAAATCCAATTCCATGGGTAATGGCGCTCCAAATTTCATTAAGCAGCTGTGAGTGACGGATGTCGATGATTTTTTTTGATTTAAAAGTTGGTTTCATTAGGTCGTCCTCCGTTCAACTAGATATTATATACTAATCATCTGGTTTTGGAAACTAGATGATCTATAAAACGTGTGAATTACGTAAATTTTCTGAAAATGGTATGATGTTAGAAAGAGTAAAGTAAAGAGGGAAATCATGGCAAAGCGTTCAAGTACCAAACAAAAGATTGTGCTGGCCTTATTTGAATTAATGAAGACCCACTCAGTTGATGAAGTGACAGTTAGCGATATTTGTAAACAAGCATCTGTTTCGCGCATGTCCTATTATCGGAGTTTTAAATCAAAACAACAGATCTTGGAATATCAATTCGATGAAGTGTTCCAAGAGTTTTTTAGTTACCTTCAAGTTATGAATACGCATGATATGACAGCTTTTTTAGATGCCTTTTTTACAGTGATTCGGCGACATCGTGGCACTGTTAATATTTTAATCAAAGCTGACTTAGTGGGGATTATTTTAGATAAACTTCAATTTTATATTACTGATCTAGTGGACAAAGACGTTTTGAAAATTCGTGACCGAGCTTCCAAAATGTGGATAGCGTTTGTAGCAGGCGGGTTAACCCAGATGATTGTTGAGTGGGATAAGGATGACATGGTGGAGTCTAATGCTGAAATGGTTATGATTGGTCGGAAATTTTTGAGATAATTTGTGTAAATCAACCTGAGTTTTCAGAAAACACTTATGCTTTTTAAGTGAGTTTGTTACAATAGATGAGATGGAACCCATACTGCGTATAATTGATCAGCGTATGTTTTTTTATAAAAACATGCGCTGATTTTTTGCGCTCTGTTGGGAAAACTTGCACATTTAAAAAAAAGGAGGAACTATATGTTATTTAGAATGAAATGT
>NZ_BJWE01000055.1 GCF_007990205.1 Pediococcus parvulus
AAAATGGATGATCACCAAAATAATAATTGATATGCAGGTAATTTTCATTAATATATCTAGCTATATTTGCTTCCTTTATTAATTCTTGAGCATCCGTATTTGAATGCCCTTCCACTAGTCGCATTTTTTGTTTTAATTCGTTGACGTCCGCCTCATATATTGGTATTAATGCTTTTTTTGTACTAAATTTTGCTTTTAAATCTTTCTCAATTCTTTTTCTTTCTTCTTCATCAGAATATACTACAATTTTCTTTTTGAAATTATAATCACTTTCATTTGGAGAAACATGTGTCTTATAATCCATAGCATAATTGATTACCGTACTAGTTAATTTTTCAATACTATTAGCATATAGGTAAAAATATAGAGAGTTAAGGTCACTTTCATTTAAGAGAGAGCGTTTGGGATCTATTTCGTAACATATATATTGGTTCAAAGAAATACAATTGAATTTATATATCAATATATTCTTATACTTTAACCTAACCGTTCCCCACATAACACTTACTCGTGCTTGATAAACACTAAAAGCTTCAATGGTTGGAGAGGATGAAGGATCAAACGATATTTCTATATGAAAGTCTAAATTTGAATTATAAACACACATTTTTGGAGCTTCATTGTCTCCTTCATGATATGTCCAATTAATAATATCTTTTAGAGCAAATTTAAATTGTTCTATAGGTGTCAGATCAAGATGAAAATGTTTTTTCCACAAGTTTTCAATAGTTTCGTAAGTTGGAGCCTGTTGTTTTCCAAAATTTGAATCTTCGTCTCTAAAAAATATTTCTCCATGTCTTAAAGCTAGTCCATCTTTTGTATAATCTGCCCTTAGGTAGAAGGGAACTTGATCGCTATCCTTTATTGTAAGAATATCTACTAGTTTATTTTCTAGTTCTAATGTATTAACCAGTACTTTCGGAATCGAACTATTGGCAAAATTAAGGCTTTGTAAAAAATCACTAATATTTTGCTGATTTTTTCGATTCTTATCCGTATCGGTTATACCAATAACGTCTTTACCGTCATTAATTCCATATATTAAATAACAGTCATGATGATGAGCAGTATTAGCAAAACTAAGAATATCCTTTAAAAGCTCACTATTTGTATTTTCCCATCGTTCTTTAAAATCATAAGTATCAGTTTCATGTTGCGACGAATGTAAAATTTCTAGTAATTCATTTTCATTCATACTTGTTCTCCAATAATTACTAAAAAACTATTTTAATCCCTGATAAGGGAGAATTTACCAATCAATGAGGTGAAAAATTGATTGGCTATATAAATGCGAGCAATACAGTGATTTAGGCGTTTCAAATTAATTGAATCTGATAAAATTTATTTGACACAATTAGATTAATCATTTGACCTCAAAATAACAATTAAGAAGGAAGCCATTTTTTTCTGATTTAAGGGGGAAATGGCCTTCCCAGATAATTTTTCATGTATACTAGCAATTCAAACCTATTCGATATTAATATAATTAATTTCACAATGATTCAAAATATTCTTTTAATTTCTGGGAAATTAATTGACGTCGTTTGACCAAAAAATCTTCGTATTCTGTATAATCATCGTGCTTAAGGCTTTCAGGAATAGCATTTTCAGAAAATGATTTTGCGTTCCCATATTTAATGATTTGTTGGTCAGCAAGATAATCTTTGGGTGCTCGATCACTTATTTGTAAGTTTCTTGGTTGTGTGATCCAAATATAATTTGCAATTTGATTATACATTGTTTGTGATAAACCATTTTTCTTTAAATAAGCTCGAGGAAAAATATGATGAATATTACCCTGTTCAATTAATAGATCAGCCACTTCATGATCTTTTTCCAGCCAGGCTATGGTGTGTTTTCGCACTTGTGACATTACAAATATTCGCCAAACATTAGCCTGAGTCGAGGAGGAAACCAGAGCTCCATTAGGTAGCGTGTTGTGCCAATAAGAATCGGGCAATTCTTGTTTTACGATTGAATTCAAATATTTAACAGGATCAGTACTGGCAAATTTCCTTATATCAGTTTGAGATTGGGTCTCTGAAGAACCACTATATCTATAGGTCAAGGCCGACATAATGATCCATTTTTTTACAATAGTTTCTAATTCGAAATTAGTCGTTTGTCCCTGATATTTAAGCAGTAAGTAAAGAGAATACCCAAAGTTTATGGCCCCTTTACCACTTAAAGACAATGTCTTTCTGCTAATCATTCCTAGACTTCTTAGTAACATAATATAACGTTCAAAATTAGATTTATTTACAAACCTAAGCAAACCGGTTTCTAATTCATGATAGGCTTTATCCATGGCTTCTTCAGTATAAGTTTTGGTTTTGAAGTCTCTCCCAGAAATCAGTCCGACTAAATCGGTTAGTTTGCCTCTGCCAAACTGAAAGTTCAAAATGACGTGTAAGATATCACCAAAATCTGGATCATATAAATCTGTACGTTCATTAGCTGCCCAAGCTATCTGTTTAAAATAGTTGGAAGCCGTAAAGCCAGCATCATTATTCTTAATATCAGCCAGCATAGTTGGATTAACTAACAATTTAGCAAAGTAGTCGATCGCCCTTCTAATTTTTTCTCCGTTGTGTTTTTCATCAGCAGATAATTTTGACATAACAAAATCGGCTGAATTTAAAACCGTACCCTTAGAATTAATCCGGTTAAAAATTTCTGTTACATCTTCAATTGGTAATTCTGAAGATAAAACGATATTTCCAATATCATTGTTCGTTAGCGCATGTAATTTTTCAATAGCATTCACGGCCTTGTCTCTTTCTGTTGGTGTTTTATCATTATTTTTTAACAAAAAATTGTTTATAAAAGAAAAGGTATTAGCCATTTGAAATAGGTTAGCAATGTCATTTATCCAACGCTTATTCTTTTCAATTGGCGCCGTTGTCGTTTCAAATTTCTCATTCCAAGGATTAAAGGCAATCTTTATCCTTTTAGATTCCAATTGTTTATTTAAAATAGGCTCCCCAGTTAAAGCTGCCCTTAAAGCTGTAATTCGTTGTTGACCATCAATAATTATTTTCTTACCGACAGCGGACCCGCCACCTTTAAGCTTCACGGTTGTATTATTCCAAGTAATTAAATAGCCGATAGGGAATCCTCGATACAAAGAATCAACTAAATCTCTGACTTTAGATGATTTCCATACAAATGGTCGTTGTAACTCTGGTAGGCCAATTTCACCACTTTTAATCCAGTTTAAAACCGTCCCAATTGAATTATTTTGTACTTCGTATTGTTTGGTTACTACATTTGACAATAAACTCTCCCCCTAATTTAATCAGATTGGCTATTAACAAAACATTTTTTGCATGTAGCCTTTTTTTAGTTCTTTAAGCTTTTCAACTTTACGCTGATTGGCAGCGATAATTTTGTCGACTAACTCAAACAAAGTACTGACCTTATTTTGCTCGTCCTCTTTTGTCACCGTTATTGGAATATTACTAATTGTACTTTTAGATAAACTCGGAACTCCAGTTGATTCGTCATATTTTTTCCACTGAATCAATTGTGACAAATCGAAAATAAATTTAGCATCATTTTTGTTTTTAGGAGTCATAAAAAATAAAGTATCAACCGTCCAAAACGGAGCGCTAAGAAATTGAGGCTTATCAATTGATCCTTTTCTACCAATACCAACAGAATCTCTATCGGATAATTTACCGTTCACACTCAGCATATAGCCGCCAGTTCCAAAAACTGGAATTTTTCCTCTACCTAGCTTTTTATAATCCCTCCCAGAATTAATCTCTACAATTTCTCCCAACTTACGCTGTTCCCAAGCGTCAGCAAACCCTGCAAATCTTAATTGCGGGAACTTACTACCATTCTGGGGAAACAATTTCTGTAAATAGCCCTGTTTAAGTTCCTTAAGCAAATCTAACTTACGCTGGTTAGCAGCGATAAGGTTGTCCACATTCTCAAGAAAGCGCGCAATCTTACTTTGTTCTTCCAAGTTTGGTAGCGGAATTGGCATCTGGACAAAGTCTTTGTCTTTAATTGCAAACCGATCAGCACGAGCACCTGTGTCCCCGTTAAGTTCCATGAATCGATGCCACTTTGTACTTGAAAAGTATTTTTCCAAGTACATACCATCAACGTTGTGCGCTCGGAAAATGTAATAAAGCGGTGACATAACGCCGGTACGTCCCAGTGTATTGCGCTTAATTGGGCCAACGGGCGCGAAGTTTGAAATTCGAGGGTTATAAACAAAGTCCCCGTCGCGTACAACATAATACGTGTTCAAGTTTTTCTCGTTTGAAATATCCTTATCAAAAAAATCACGTTGGCTGATAATACCATACTCGGCTGAGTTGGTTAATGTCTCCGAAAATTCATTATCTGAGTTCTTTTCGGTGACCTTTTCAGATATATCAGTTAACTTACGCTGTTCCCAAGGATCAGTGAAACCTTTAAATCTTAATTGCGGATATTTAGTTTGTTTATCCTTCATTGTGGGCCTCCAGTTTTGACTGGTCATTAACCTGGGTGGTCACTAACTGGCTAGCTAATTCATTAAAGGCTTGTTCATTCTGACTGATTTCCTCGTCTAGTTGCTTCAGATCAGCTTTAACTTGGTCCAGATCAATCTCGGGTTCCGGTTCAAACGTATCAACGTAGCGCGGAATATTTAAATTATAATCATTCTCTTTGATTTCCGCCGGTAAGGCCACATGAGCATATTTATCGACATCTTGCCGGTTTTGATAAGTGGTCACAATTTTTTGAATATTGGCTGCCGTTAGCTTATTTTGATTCTTGTCCTTTTCAAATTCCCGGGACGCATCAATAAACAAGACGTCATCAGTGGTTTTATGTTTCTTTAAAATCATGATTAACGTTGGAATACCAGTGGAATGAAAAATATTGGCGGGTAGTCCAATAATGGCATCAATCCGGTTATCTAACAGGAGCTTTTGGCGAATCTTGCCTTCTTTAGCACCCCGAAATAATACGCCATGGGGTAAGACAATGCCCATAGTCCCGTGTTCCTGCAAATGATAAAAGCCGTGTAGCAGAAAGGCAAAGTCGGCTTTAGATTTAGGTGGTAAGACGCCATAGTCGCGGAAACGGGGATCAGACAAGCGTTTATCACTGTTATCCCAGTGTGCCGAGTAGGGCGGGTTCATAACGACGGCATCAAATAAGTAAGGCTCGTCAACCGGCCAATCTTTACTTAACGTGTCACCATTGCGTAAGTGCATATCGTCATACGAGACTCCATGTAACATGAGGTTCATACGGGCCAGGTTATAGGTCGTGGTGTTCAATTCTTGGCCGTGATAACTCACTAAATTGGGGTCTTGCACGTGCTGTCCGACATTTAATAGCAGCGAACCAGAACCAACTGCTGGATCATAGACAGTCCGCAATTGGTTGTCACCTGCATTGCGCTGATAAGTCACAATCTGGGCAATAATGTCGGACACCTGCCGTGGAGTATAAAATTCACCCGCCTTCTTACCAGAATCACTGGCAAATTGCGCGATTAAGTATTCATAGGCGTCACCTAAGACGTCGCCTTGATGATGGATAAGATCAATCGCATTTAAAGCTAACATGGTATCACTGATAGTTTGATTCCGTTGTTGTAAAGAACTGCCTAATTTATTACTACTTAAATCCACATCGGCAAACAAGCCCGAAAAGTCTTGCGCTGAAGATAGATTTTGTGTCGACTGTTCCAGATCATGAAGTGCTTGAGATAAATCGTCTAACGCAAAAGTATGGGCTTGAATCTTGCCAATCAGGGTGGTGTATAACGCTTGTGGTTGAATTAAATAGCCGAGCGTGTTTTGCAAATACTCCACTAAACTGGGCTGCACCGAGACGCCTTCCAACTCAAACTGAGGATCCATATACTGGGCATATTTCTGGGTGACATTTTCGGTTTCACCTGCCCATTCACTAAAGGTCGTCAAGGTTTTCTCAGATAGGAACCGATAAAAAATTAACCCTAATAAATAGTTTTTATATTCAGAGGCGTCCATTTTCCCGCGTAAGACATCGGCCGCATTCCATAGGGCGCTTTCAAGTTGACTAGCTTGCATTGTTTTTTCTGACATTGTTTAACCTCACTTATTTTTGTAGATAAATTGCTAAATCGTGTTCAATAAACTGCCGCCAAGCGGCCTGGGACTTAATCCGGTATAGTGGCAAAATAGCTGGAATCTTCGGCCCAGTGGCAGTTTGAGCTTGTAAGGCCGCTGCTAAATTTGCTGACTGCGTTAATTCTTGTTCATGATGCCATTCATCGGTACCCACGGTGTGTTCACGCGCCACCCGCAATAGGGCTGTTTGATCTAAGCCCCACGTATGGGCGAATACCGACGTTTTTTTGACCAATTGTCTCTGGGCATAATCAGCCACCAACTCCCGAGCATTCAACGCTACTGGCGCTTGATTTTGGTCACTCTGTTGCTGCGACTGTTGCATTTGTTGCTCAATATAAGGCATGGCTTCGCGAATTAACTGTGCCTGTTGCGGTTGCGTTTCCGCTAATTTATTCAAACTAGCCTGTACTTTGGCACTATTTTGCAGGTAATCCGTCATATGCGCTTGTGCTTGATCAGGCGTCGAGTACTGTTGCTGTTCATCAATCCAATCTTGAATTAATTGCGTCAAATAATCATAATCCACCAAGACGACTGAACCAACGGCTAGGGAAAAGTCTAAGGCAGCTAATTCTTCGGGGATTTTCTCAGGCTCTTGGTTAGTAACCGCCGCTTTAATCCGCAGATATTTACCCGTATAGGATTCTACTTCGGGCTGAGCGATACCAAAGGCCTTTTCACTGTTTTCCCAAGTGAAATCGTTGTACATCGATAAGGAATTCAATTGCTGATTCACTTGGCGAAAGGCTTTCACAAACTGTACCTTGGCAGTGGTTCCTTTCAGGTCATCGGCCGCCGTCGGCGTTTGAGCAATGGCTTTTAAATCCACCACAGCCTTTTGAAATTTTAAGGCGGCCTGCTGATAAGTGGGACGAATGATGACATTAAAAGAGCCTTCGCCACTATATAACTTGTAAGCTTCACGTTCGTTAGCTTCCATGATTGCCGGTACCCGAAAGGTCACAATTTGGCCTTCTTGTTTTAATTCCCGGTTTTGGAGCCGGTTGGTGCGTGAGTAGGCTTGAATAAGTTCTTGATAGGCTAAGGTGCGGTCAACAAAGAGCGTGTTTAGCCGAGGGGCATCAAAGCCTGTTAATAAACGGCGTACGACAATCACTAAATTTATTTCTTGATCCGTTTGTAAATGAGCAAAGACCGCCTCACGCCGAGCAGCCCGTTTTGCGACATCTTCGTTATAGAGATTCAGATCGGCTAAATCAAAATTAGTGTGATACTGCTGATTATAATCTTTTAAAATGGTGGCCATTTGGTCATGTTTGTGCGCACTCTGATCTTCGTTTTCACTTAATGAATAAGTAATCGCAATCCGGGGCCAATCAGGATCTAGCTGATTGTGAGTAGTCTTTTTAGCGGCTTTAAAGGCTTGATAATAGCGTTGCGCCATTTCAATGGAGCTGGTGGTTAAAATCGCATTGTAGTTGCCATGACCCAAACTCGTTTTACGCGGGCCTTTTTGTAAAATATATTGAACAACTTGGTTAATATGTTCATCGGTCTCAAAGTCAGCCGGAGTTAAATACGTTTCTTCCAAGTCCTTGACTGACATCGCTTGAATCTTGGCTTGAATTTTCGCTTCATCAGCCGTACTCAGCAGGCGGCCTTGCTTATCGCGACGTGCTTTGACGCGCTGAGTTTCTTTTTCGAGGGCCCGGGTTATTAACGTGTCTTTCCCAATCGTCGTTACGTGTTCCACGTTAAACGGTAACACGGCTTGGTCCTCTAAGGCATCTCGCAAATTATAAACGTGACAGACTTTACCAAATAGCTCCTCCGTCGTAACTGCTAGATCACCTTTGAGCTGTTTCTTATTTTCATTAAAAATGGGGGTGCCAGTGTAACCATACCAGTTACTATTGATAAACGCTGCTCGAATTTCCTTTTGCATCTTACCAAACTGCGACCGGTGGGCTTCGTCAACAAAGAAGATCACCCGTTGCTTTAAAGTCTTACTAAAGCGGGATTGCTTACCGGTTGCCAGCTGGGCTTGCGTTTTTTTGACCGCCCGATGGAGCTTTTGAATCGAGGTGACCAAGACCTTACCGTCATTTTGTTGCAATTTACGCATTAAATCACCGGTGTTTTGGGCTTCGTTAATGGCAATATCATCATTGGCGGCATAGGCACTAAAGTTGCTAGTTGTCTGTTCATCTAAATCCCGCCGGTCAACTAAAAAGATGACCTTATCGACACCAGGATCTTGCGCCGCTAATTTAGCGGTCTTATATGAGGTGAGTGTTTTACCAGAACCCGTGGTATGCCAAACAAAGCCATCTTGATGGTCATGAATCCGGTGCATCACGGCTTCAATCGCATAAATCTGATAAGGCCGTAAGAGAATTAAGCTCTGACGTTCTTGGTCGATGACCGTATATTCACTGACCATTTTGTGGGCCATGGGAATATTAAGGACTTGGCGCGTAAACGCTAAGCCGTTTTCCACGGGGTGATTATCCCGCGTTCGCCAATTGAACAAAAAGGCTTTATTGAAATGATCCGGTTCGGCATTCGCAAAATACGCCGTACTATCCGGCGTCATAATCACAAACATTTGCAACAGCGAGTAAATTCCCGTATATTTACCTTCCTGCGCGTATTTTTCAATTTGATTAAAAGCCTGGTTAAGTTCGACCGTGGCTTTTTTTAGTTCCAATTGAATTAAGGGTAACCCATTAATCAATAGGGTTACGTCAAAACGGCGATCAGGATCGACATCTTGAGTACCAGCTAACCGTGGTCGCACTGCTTGCCGTACCACTTCATAACTAGATTTACCGCCAGCAACGTCCGCTTTCCAAAACAACTCGACCGTCACCGTGCCCAGCTTAGCATCATCACGTTCAACTTCCACTTTGCCAATGCCATTTTCGGCGGCTAGCAACTTAGCTGCTTCGTAAGGTGTCCGGACCTCAATCGCCCGTTTAACCTGATTAAATTCGGTATCAGTTAAAGGGTGTCCCTGCAATTTAGCATAATTATTGTTATTTAATTTATCACGAAAATTAGCCCATAATTGATCCGGCGTCGCACCATACAGGTCTTTTCGTTCCACCCATTGATTGCTTCCAGTCGTTAAGGTTTTAACAACTTCTTTTTCAAACGACAGTTCCAACATAAAAACATTCCTTCCCCCACCTTTAAATTACTCACTAGTTTATTATACGCGAACAGATTAGCATTTAGGCTTCATAATTTAATATAGCTAGGATACAAATAAAGCCAAATAGACAAGCATCAAAAAAACGGAAGGTTAATTATTAAGTAACCGTTCCGTCCTTTTATGTTGAAACATTTCGAATTTCTGG
>NZ_BJWE01000056.1 GCF_007990205.1 Pediococcus parvulus
TAGTTGGCACGACTTGGAGCCGCAAGCCACGTCTCCAAGCTCGGCTTTATCTAAGCGAAAACCGATAAGATAAACGACACTACTGAGCCCAGTGGCTTCCAGACTAAGTCTAATCTTTGCAAGCAACACACTGATATAATAATTTTGATACTTTCAATCTTTAGTAAGATAAATAGTCGTAATTAATACCCCGATCATGATAGAATGAAGGGGTATTTTTAATGCATTCAAATGAAAGAAGAGCGAACTAAAATGATTCAAATTCCTCAAAATATGACCGAAGTAAAAGTGAAAATTGCAGAACTAGAAGAGTTAGGACATAAAAGCGACGAGAAGCAAGTTGTTTTTGAAGCGATTCAGGATAATGCCCAGTCTCTACTAGACGAACAACTAGAAGGTCATTACTATTCTTGCAAGTTAAACGACGATACAATTACAATTTTTGATGTCATTCAAAAACCGATTGGTGACATTAAATCTCAAGGGGCCTCATTTGATGCCGATTTTCGTCAAGACGCTAATAAGATGTTAATCTATTTGAATACGGAAATTCATCGTGTGATTAATCAGCGTTAGTTAGCTTCAAAATTTTAAATAAGCTAAGGAGTTTCAGATGACAATAAAATTAATTGCGAGTGACATTGATGGTACGTTTTTGGATGATCAGCACGAGTTTGATCGCCAACGGTTTCAAGAACAACTGGATGAAATGAATCACCGAGGTATTCACTTTGTCGTTTCCAGTGGTAATCAATATCAACATTGTTTGCGCGTGATGGATGGCATCAATGGGGATTTGACCTACGTGGTTGAAGACGGCGGGTTGGTTGTTGAAAATGACCAAGTGCTAGACTCGAGTCCGATTGAGCCAGAATTGTGGCAGTCGGTGGTTGCAAGCATGGCCAGCAAGCTCGTTTTGGCGAACGGAGTGATTGTGTTGTCAGGTCAAAAAGGTGCGTATACTAATGTGACGAACTCGACAGAAACTTGGGGTCGCACACGGTATTTTTATGAAATGTTGACCCACAGTGATCGTTTGACGGATGTAGATGATGAAATTTATAAAGTCGATGTGAACTGGCCTGGTGTTGGGGATGTACGGGATAAACACGCTACACTAGTGGGTGAGTTTGGTGATCAATTGGCAGAAGTGATGAGCGGCTACAGCGGCATCGATATTATCAAGCCACACGTCACGAAAGCATATGGATTGGAACAACTGCAACGCATTTGGAATGTGTCAATGGCAGAAACAATGGCGTTTGGCGATAACCAAAATGATGCCGCAATGTTACAGGATGCCAAGTATGGGTATGCTATGAAAAATGCGGCTCCGGAAGCGAAGGCTGCGACATCGTTTGTGACACCACTTGATAATAATCATAGTGGTGTGTTGGACATGATTGATCGTGTTTTGATAGATCAACTTTAACTATAAAAGTGTAAATAAAAGCTTTGTGCCAAATTAATTTTAGAATTTGGTGCGAAGCTTTTTGTGTAGAACAATGGGTTTTGCCTTTAATTTGTTCAGATTTCGAATAAAATATTGATAATGAGCAGAAGTACATATATTTATTATAGAATTGATAAGCAAAAAGCTTGAAAAAGAAGCAAAGGCCATGTTACTGTACGGTTAATATATTTAGCGGGCTGTCCGGTTGATGGATGGCTCATTTTCATAAGCAAAGTCAGTAAGTGAAATAAAAAGGTGAAGAGGGATGTCGATGAAAATTTTAGTATGTACGGAAAATTATTTAATGGATGGCCTGAAAAGAGCAACAACAGTCGTAGCTAATGAATTGGCGAATCGGGTTGAAATTAACTATTATACGTTGGCTGATATCAAACCTTATTTTGATTTAAATGCGCCGCTAATTGTGGCAAAGCACCCTATAGATTCAGGAGGCAAGAGTTTTCGTGGTGAAAAGCCATTGCAGAAGTTTAAACAACAAATTAGAGATTTAGCAACAGTTTTAGCTGAAGGCGATTACGATGTTGCCCTATTCACGGCCGGATTGTTAACTAGTTTTACACCTGAAATTAAACGACGAGTACCAGACGTCCGGGTGATTACGTGGATGCATAATAATGCGGATACTTATCTGAACAATTATTATGCGCAAATGAAAAAGGAATTTTGTAGCGGATTAAGAGCTGCTGATTTAGTGGTGACGCTAACTGAACATGATTTAAAAGGATTCAAGCAATTCAACGCCCAGACAATCAAGATTCATAATCCGTTGACTTTAAAGTCTGCTGGTAAAGCAAATTTGGAGAATCATGTGATTAACTTTACTGGACGGATTGATATTCAACAAAAGGGGATCGATTTGTTGTTAGAATTAGCAAAAGATCTGCCAGATAATTGGATGCTTTCAATCGCGGGTGGTGGGAAACCAGATGACATGGAAAAATTTAAAGAATTAATTCAAAAACATGACGTTGCTGATAAAATAATTTATCGAGGACATTTAAACAATCGAGAGTTGACCGAAAATTATCAAAATTCATCTATTTTTGTAATGACTTCACGTTGGGAAGGATTACCATTGGTGATTGGAGAAGCAATGAGTTATGGTTTACCAGTTGTTTCGATGTACAATACTGGTGCTGAAGAATATTTGGCAAATGGTAAATATGGAGTATTGTTGTCTAATCATTGCTTGCCAGATTTTTATCAGGCCATCAAACCATTATTAGATAGTGTGGAAGAACGACAAAAGAATGCCAAGTTATCATTGAAGCGAGCACGAGATTTTGAGTTGAAAAAAATCACAAATCAGTGGTTACGGTTATTGAAGGGGATGCAACGGCCACACAAGGGTGGACAACAACTTGCTCAGTAGAAAAAAACTTAATAAATGAAGTGGCCGGAGGAATGTGCTATCACCAAATAGTTGATGCCAAAATTTTAGGTTGAAATTTGAACTCAAGTTCATTAGAATTACACTATAGGCGTCGGTAGTGTAATGGATAGCACATGAGATTTCGGTCCTCATGATGGGGGTTCGATTCCCCCCTGACGCATCATTAATATAGAGGTACTTTAATACAGGTGAAAACCTGTATTTTTTTGTTTTTTAACTAAAATTGAAGAACATTTTCCGGCAAAAATGATAATTACAGTTTACTTAAGAGAATTTTTAATTATAATGGTTAAATAAGAATTAAATTACTAACCATTTTCTAATTGTTTGTACTACTTAAACACTGTAAGGAGTCAGCCTATGCAAAACAAATCATACATACATAAAGTTATTGAGCAATCGATAATCATGTTGTTTTTAATTGCTTTTTTCAATATTGACAATACAAATCATCTCAATGTAAGACTTAATTTCTACAACATTTGGCTTTTTTTGTCATGGATCTGTCAGTTTTATATAGTAAAAAGAAAAATTTGGTCATTAAGCAACCTATCGTTTTTACAACTTGGTGCCAGAGTTACCCAACAGGAACATGCAAAATATCATAGAAAAGACAAATGGGGAGATAACAGTTATGCAAATGTGCAACACAATTTAAGCACCCAAAGACTGGCATTGTGGGATACTAATTTTGATATGACGGTCAACTTCTTTATTAGAATTGGATATGCTTTGCTTGGTCCGATAATTTTAATGTTTGATATCGTTAAAGACTTAGTGGAAATGAATGAGCACCAAAAATAGTAGGTGTCACTGGCAGTAAAATGAATGAGTGTTTAAAAAGTATGGCAAAACTACTACAGCTTACCATGCTTTTTTTGTTAAAATGAATATTTAATTTCTTATTTGATTTCAATTTAAAATATATTAATCCTGTGAACTAGTTTGCACCGAAGAACTTTTTTATTGGCTACTGGAACTACTACTAGGTTTTGAACTTGAACTAGCCTTACTTTGTGGGTTAGAACTTGCTTTGGCAGATTCGCTGGAAACTTTTTCTGCATTCGTTGAGTTTTGTTTGGCAGCTCTTGCCACCGAACTAGCATCTTTAGCGGATTTTGCCTGTGCACGTTTCAACGAAGCAGCCATTTTTCTGTTGGCTGCTTTTTCACGTGCTAACGATTCTTTAGCTTTACTGATGGAACTACGAGCACGGAAAATTGAGGAAGACTGAGCGTTAGATCTGTCTTTAGCACTAAGGCTAGATTCAAACTTGGCAATTGATGCGGATTCGGCACGTTTTTCTTTTCGGGAGCTAGCGGCACTCAAGGTTAGATTATTAGCTGGTGGTTCGGAGTTTACATGACGAATATAAACAAAGGCCATTGTGGCAACAAACAGCAACGCAATTGATAGCCAAAGTGTAAATTTAAGAATTATTTTTCTACGATGTGTATTGTTGGAGCGGGAACCTCGTCGTTTCATGAGTACTAGTGCACCTCCTAAACTAGAGCTGATAACCTGATTATAACTGACTTTTCACCTTATTAAGGTGATTTTCAAATGTTTTTATATAACGTTGTCGTGTTTTTATGAGAAGATTCTTGATTCAAATTCAGCGTGTTAAAATTCACCAAGAACAGTAACTTAAGAAACGTTCTTAGTTCTTCATTATATGATCTAGTGTTAGAAAAAGAAAAGACTTTTGGTACTGTTGTAAAACGTATTCATGAACATTGAAAAAGTAAATTTTGAATAAACCTGTGTATTTATTCATTAATTCATGAATAAAGTCTTAAATTATTGATTGTTATTTGAAAAACTGCATATATTACAGAAAAAAGTGCTAAAATAGTCAAGTATTTCTATTTTAGAGAGAAGGATTTGTTTTGGAAGAGTTGGAGAACACAAAACAGCATAAAATTGGGCTGGTTGGCTTAATTCTTATGGTGTTTACCTCCATTTATGGAATTTCAAATACTACGGTTGCATACGATCAAATGGGGTATGGCGCCATTCTGTGGTACGTTTTGGGGGCAATTTTATTTTTTCTTCCTAGTGTAATGATGTTTGCCGAATATGGCGCTAGTTTTAAAGAAGCCCATGGTGGAATTTATTCGTGGTTGGCAGGTTCAATTGGAGAAGAACTGGCATTTATTGGGACGTTCATTTGGTTATCCGGGTGGATCGTTTGGTTGGTTTCGGAATCATCCAAGATCTGGATTCCGTTTGCGACAATGTTCACAGGATATGACACGACCCAATCTTGGCACTTTTTAGGATTGAATAGTGTGGAAACGATCGGTCTTATCGCGATTATGTTTATGTTTGCCGTGACATTTTTCTCAACGCATGGAATTAATCAGATTGCGCGATTTGCAGCGTTTGGCGGAATTATTACGTTAACCATCACCGCGCTATTTTTACTGATTAGTTTAGTTTTATTGGCTGTTCAAAGTGGACATTTAGCAGAACCATTTACGGCACGGTCCATTATTCATTCACCAAACGGGCAATTTGGTTCGCCAATTGCAATTATGTCGTTTATTGTATACGCAATTTTCGCCTATGGTGGCATGGAAACTATGGGTGGAGTTGTGGATAATGTGAAAAACTCATCCAAAACCTTTCCACGCGCGATGATCATTTCGACCATTATTATGTTGATAGCTTATTCCCTAGGCATCTTTCTGTGGGGTGTGAGTGCAAACTGGCACGTCGTTCTTGGTAATAAAACGAGCGATTTAGGCAACGTGTTATATGTTTTAATGAATAACTTAGGTGTGTCAATTGGGAAAACTTTACATTTATCAGTAGCCGCCAGTGTTAATTTGGGAAACTGGTTTGCGCGGGTTATTGGTATTGAAGAGTTCTTGTCCGATATGGGTGCGTTTTTCGTTTTGGTTTATTCACCTTTAAAATCCTTCATTATGGGCTCGCCGGCTAAATTTTGGCCCAAAAAAATGACCAAATTAAATAAATTTGGCGTTCCTGCGTATTCGATGTGGCTTCAAGCTATTATTGTGGCGGTGATTGTGTTTGCCGTTTCCTTTGGGGGCAGCAATGCACAGTCCTTTTACACGGTTTTGCAGGATATGGAAAACATTTCCTCGGCTGTGCCGTACTTGTTTTTAGTCGGCGCTTTTCCGTTCTTTAAAAAACGCACGGACTTAGAGCGACCCTTTGTTTTCTTCAAAACAAAGGCTATGACGTGGACAATAACGATTGTGACGTGGCTGGTAATTTTGTTGGGAATTATATTTACGGTAATTGAGCCACTTTCAATTCATGATTATTACACCGCATTTTGGACAGTTATTGGACCGATTTTCTTCGCGCTGGTTGCTTGGATTTTTTATGAAGTGTCTGTAAAACAACGAAAGATTAACGTTCCTCATATTGACGATATTGATTGAGAAAAGCATTGGTGCTGAGCCAATGCTTTTTTTGAGGTTACTTGATTTTAATAGTTAGAGAATAAATATGAGTGACACATTCCAGATTAAAAAGACTAATATGGTAGTCAGTAGGATTAGTATTTGAAAGCGAGAGGAACCACAATGAGTGAAGAAATCGAATTTATAGATCGCCATTATTCGGAATTTGAAAAATTGTTGACTGAATTTGTGGAAACGCGATCGGTAAGTAATGAAGATGACGACATGACAAATTGTATTAATTTCTTAAAACGAATTTTTGAAAGATTACTGGACGCCCAAGTAAGTGTCATTGAAACAGCCGGATTACCATCACTCGTTGCCCAAATCAAAGGGACGACTGATCGAACGGAGCTCCTTTATGGTCATTATGATACGATGCCTGGCGGTGACCGCAGTTTGTGGGATACGGATCCGTTTAAACTGATTTTGAAAGACGGTAGATATTTTGGCCGTGGTGTTGGTGATAACAAAGGACAGTTGATGGCTCAGATTCTAGGCATCTATATCTACAAGCAACTCCATGGTGAGTTGCCGTTCAACATCACATTTTTGGTGGAAGGTGAAGAAGAACGTGGCAGTGTGAACTTAGGGTCAACAGTTGCAAAACTGCGGGACTCATTACTGAAACAGGTGGAGTTGGCGGTAGTGGTTGATGGATCGATCAATCAAGATGGCGAGCACGTGGTCCGATTAGGGAATCGCGGGTTGTTTGGGTTTGAACTGACTGCGCATACCGGTCAGAATGATAATCATTCAGGTAATGCCGGTAATATTATGACGAGTGCTGCAATTAAACTCATTGAAGTATTGAGGAAGTTGTATGATTTTGATACGAAAAAAGTTCTGATTCCTAATTTCTATCAGGATGTTCCGACAAAAAGTGAAATTAAGTTAGATTTATTGGACAAGCTACCATACGATAAGAAACAAATTTGTGCGCAACTCGGATTGAGCACAATTCCTGATAAAATTGAGTTTTACGAACGCTTAATGTATCGACCAACGTTTAATATTGCGCGCATTGAGAGCGGATACACAGGAAAGGGCCTTAAAACCATTATTCCGCATCAAGCCACCGTTAAAATTGATTGTCGTCTAGTTGGTCATCAAGATATTGAAACCCTTAAAAAGGGCCTTGAGGATGTTCTTGCACATGAAATACAAAATAAGGAAGTTTCAATAAACTACCTAGGTTCGATTCCGCCGAGCACTTCTGATTTATCTAAAAGTCTGATCGCCACTTTTACGTCAATTGTGGAACAAGCAACTGGATCTGTTGTTGTGGAACCTGTCATGGCGGGAACTGTGCCTAATTATGTTTGGACCGATATTCTCAAAGTGCCGGTAGTAACCATACCATACGCTAATTACGATCAGCATAATCATGCGCCCAATGAAAACATGACGAAGAAGGATTTTGTTGATGGAATTCGGATTTCGTATGAACTGGCGGATAGAATGTTTAAGTAACAAAGTTAGTTTTGTTTAGGTACTAAAAATTGATCAAATAACAAAAGGAAGCCATAATCAAAATTGATTGATGGCTTCCTTTTATTTATCGAGATGGTTAAGTTAAAATGCTATTGCCGATTGATTATGGTTAACAGCATGTAATAACCGCTGGCCTTCTTTAATTGCATTTGCGATGCTATATACGCCAGAATAATGTTTAATTTCAATGTGGTTTTCAATAAGATCAACAATTTTTCTGTTTTGTCGTACCGCATCAATATCTAACATTCTAAGCAATGCCCACTCAGTATCCTCACCATAAACGACTAAATGTTTTGGCTTAATAATATTGCATTCTTGAATAAATATATTAGCACATTCGATAAATTTAGCTCGATTCTTTTTAACTTGAGATTCGGCTTCTTCTAATGAATCGAAATGGCCTGAATTATTTTTCTTCGATGCTTTTTTGTTTTGATCAGTCTTAAATAATGTCTCTGCCATTTTTGTAATATTTGAATGCATCAAATTATATCTACCTATCTTTGATGATATATATTCTAATTTTTCAGCTTCACTTAGCACTTTCCAGTCGTTACTGGACATGTATTCTTTTTTTCTTCTACTAGGAGTGGATATGAAGAAATTTTGTTTTATGTTGGCACTATTACTGTCGATAGTATCTTTGATAATATCCGTTATGTAACAGCCATCAAAACTGTCATCAAAGTGGGATTCAACAAAGTTGTATACCATGTTGCTGTCCAATTTAGGTGATTTGCTGTTCTTTTTTTTAATTGTTTCATCTGTGTGAAACATATACCAATCATCTTTTTGATCTGCTAGCTCTTGAGAATTTGCAGTATTAGAAATATTAAGTCCGATAAACATTGAGCTGTTATTAAATTCTGATTTTCCTTTTTCCTCACTAAAGTCTGTAAAGGATTCATCAAAATCTAGATCCGTTACTTTCAACTTGTAATGTGTTAAAAGATTTGTTGGTGTTGGCACCAAATCATCCTTCGGAAAATCAGAAAGGAGCCGTGCAGAAGTTAACAACTTATCGTCCACAGTGACTTTCTTATAAGTTAGAAAGGAAGAAATTTCATGCATGTGTGGTTTTCTACCTTCATCATTGCCTAAAGTTACTTGAATATTATCTATTTCTTTAGCTATTTCAGCATTTGTTTTCATATTTTGTATCCTCCAATCAAATCGCTA
>NZ_BJWE01000057.1 GCF_007990205.1 Pediococcus parvulus
CAAAAAAGGGCTAGTCAAGCATTCAAGCCGACTAGCCCTTCTTCATTAGTTGAATTATAACTAAAGTTGCAAACCGCGTTGCTTTAAATTTAAAAACTTAATTCCGTTTCCGTTGCGGTTTTACCAAACTCATCAAGCCGGCTAACATGATTCCCAGTAAGCCTAGCAAGCTTGCGGATTGACCCGCCCGCTCATCAGTTTGTGGTAAACCGGTTGCCGCGGCCCGACCAGCTTTGGCAGCGGTCGTTGGCGTCAACGTGGCCTTAGTAGCTGACGACGTCGCCTGATTAGCGGTTGTGGTCGGTGTGGTTGGGTTTTCCACTTCACCAGCAAGCCGGTCTTCAGCAGTCGTCGTGGTTGATCCGCCACCCGGTTGCGTGGTCGCGCCGGTCTGACCATTTTCTTTGCCATGGTGATCACCAGTCTGACCGTTACCACCACTTGGTTGTCCTCCGGGTTGGCCGTTATCAGTTGTCATCTTCGCAACCAGTACCGTCACAATTCGCGCCGTGCCGTCGTTATCAAAGTCGTAGCTAACCGTCGTCTGGTCACCGGTCAAATGGTACCCAGCTGGCGCCGTCAGTGTGTAAGCCGTGCCAGCCGCGGTCAACGTTACGGTCGTCGTTTTAACCAGTTGACCGTTGTCATCCTGGTAATTGATCGTCACGGTCTGCGGCAAGTCTTCGCGCACGACTAACGTACTGAGAGCGGCCAGGTTAGTGACCGTTCCGAGGGTGACCGCATCGCTGCCGAGCAGTACCCGGCCGTTGGTCAAGTTGACGGCGTCAAAGGCTTGGGCGCTGTCGTTCACGTTAAAGAGCACGTATAACTTGTGGCCGCCCGCTAAAAATTCGAAGGCGAAGACGCCGTTTTTACCGTCCTGTAAGACCTTGACCGTCTTGTCGATGTCAGCGTAGTTCGTCAGCCGGAACGCACTTTCGTCCTTGCGTAACTGAACCAGCTGCTTAAAGTAGTCGACCAGTTCCTGATTATCCTGAACGCGGTCCCAGTCGATCTGGTTGACCGCATCCGGTGACTGGTAACTGTTCTCGTCGCCGCCCTTGGTCCGCAGGGATTCCTGTCCACCGTAAACGAACGGGACCCCCTCGGCCAAGAAGGCCATCGAGGTTGCCAGCTTGTCACGCTTGATCAGGTTAGCCTGGGACTCGTTCGGCATCAAAGCCGTTAACATGTCGTAGAGCGTCCGGTTATCGTGGCAAGCCACGTAGTTCAGCGTCTGACTCGGCGACTGGTACGGGTGAGCCGTGGCTGCGTTAGCGTAATCCTGACCACCGAGGAAACCGGCAATAAACGCCTGGGCGTGCTGGTCGTAGTCGTCCTCCTGGGCGTTTCCTTCGACCAGCCCCTTACTGATGCCGCCAAACTCGGCCCCCTTGATGGCGTTGCGAATATCATCACTGAAGAAACCAACGTGCTGATCAAGTTTGTCAGCGTTATACTGTCCCGCACCAATGTCGTGGTTGGTAGCGCGCACGTCCCAGCCTTCGCCGTAAACCAAGATACCGGGGTCGATAGCGTTCAATTCGGCGCGAATCGTGTTCATCGTGTCGACGTCCAAAATGCCCATTAAATCAAAGCGGAAACCGTCGATGTTGTACTCGGTCGCCCAGTACTTCACCGAATCCAGAATGTACTTGCGAACCATCCTGCGCTCACTGGCGACGTCGTTTCCGACCCCGCTACCGCTGGTTGGGTGGCCACCTTGATCATACTGGAAGTAGTAACCCGGCACGACCTTTTGAAAGGCCTGTTCGTCCATTGAGTAGACGTGATTATAAACCACGTCCATCACCACGCGAATCCCGGCCTTGTGGTAGCCGTTGACCATTTCCTTCATTTCCAGCACCCGCGCAGTCGGGTCGCTGGCGTCGCTAGAATAAGTCCCCTCCGGAACGTTATAGTTCTTCGGGTCGTAACCCCAGTTATAACTCGGGTCGGCGCTGGTTTCATCAATGCTGGCAAAGTCGTACATCGGCATGAGTTGTACGTGGGTCACCCCGAGGTCCTTCAGGTAATCCAACCCGGTCGCTTGACCGGATGCGGTGTGGGTGCCGGATTCGACCATGCCGGTAAACTTCCCCTTGGCCGTCACACCGGAATTCGGGTCCTTGGTGAAGTCGCGGACACTAGTTTCATAAATCACGGCGTCGGTTGGATCACTAAAGCTCGGTAACCGGTCAAAGTCGGCTGGCTTGACCGCATCAACGTCGGCAATCACACTGCGGTTGCCATTAACGGTGACCGTCTTGCTATAAGGGTCCTCAGTGGTGGTCACGCTACCGTCACCGAAGTGGAGCTGATAGTCGTAGGCCCAGCCCTGATAATCGCCGGGAAGCACCGCCGTCCAAACGCCCTTGGCGCCCCGCTGCATGGCAATCGTCTTGGTCACCGCGGCGTCGGCGGTATGTTGCTGATAAAGGCGTAGTTCGATTTGATTGGCGGTCGGGGCCCACAACTTGATTTGCGTCCGTTGCTTGCTGTAGGTCACACCTAGGTCGTCGCCGTCGTAATAGTATTCGTTATCGAACGCTTGTGAGCGGACGTAATCGCCGATGTCCATAACCTTAGCGTTACCGTTGAAGCTGACGCTGTTAGTGGTCATAATGTCGAGGTCGGTAGTGGTCGTCAACTTGAACTGCTTGCTCCGTCCGGTTGCGTCCGGTGCAATTGCCGTCACGTCCTTAACGGTATGTCCGGCCACGCTCAGTTGTTGGCGGGCCTCCGCCGCCGTCAGGGCCTTGCCGATTGTCACGGTAACTTCCGTCGGCGTTTGCATGGCCGCGCTAGTCACCATTTCCTGTTGCAGCGCAAAACTAGCGGTGTAATACGGCTGCTGATCCCCGGCCACGACGTAAATGTCGGTCGCGGCGTCACTAGCTACCGGCGTGAAGGCCCGCGTCAATTCATCAGCACCGACCGGTTGGACGTAAACGGTCTTAAAGTCGGCGGCCGTCAACTGCACGGTGCCGAGCAAATTGCCGTTGGCGTCGGTTTGGTTCAAATCAACCGTTTGCGCCCCTGCCTCACCGGTCTTGTCGGTCCACACGCGGTAGCGATTAACGACCGACTGATTCTTGTCATGATAATGCACGTTGATGGTGGTGTCGTGGTAAGTCGGCGTCACGTCCTGAGCGTCGTCACTGCCCGCACTGTACCAGACTTCGCCCTTCCCGTTATCGTCGACGGTAACGGTCCGGTCGGCGCCATTGCCGTCCTTATCCCAACTATCGACACCCTTGATCAGCACGCCGAGTTGTTGGTAATTTTGATCCATGTCGATTTCGGCGTAGGCACCAAAATCATCGGTTCCGGTCCAGTCGTACTGCTGACTATTACCGTTAGGTTTCAGTCCCCAAACGTACGGCGCCCACTTACTACTGTCACCCTGATAGTGAATAATCACCTTGGTCGTGTCCTTAACGGGGACCGGTGCCGTCGTTTCAGTCTTCGTGTCAACTTGGGCCGGGGCACTGACTGGTTGGGTGACCGGCGCCGGTGTCTCAACTTGACTGGTTTTCGGTGTGGCGGTTTTGGCCTTTTCGCTAGTGACCACCGGATTAGTCTTCGCTACTTCCGGTACGGCAACCGACTTAGTTGAAGAAGTTGACTGATTAGTCTTCGTTTCAAGTGACGATTGCAGGTCTTTTTCACCCGTTAGCGTGCTGGTTGCTGCCGGCGTTTGGGATATCGCCACGTCGGTTTTCGTCGGCTGGTCAGCAGCTGGGTCGATGCTTGGCACCTGGTCCGTTTCGGCAACGGTTCCCGATTGTTCCGCGTTGGTTGTACCAGTTGTCGTTGTCGTTGCCGGTTTCGCAACCGATTGCACGGCCGTCGTGGTTGTTTGAGTATTTGACGGCGTATCCGCTTGCGCTGTCGTGGTCAACAACCCCATACCGATTCCCATGGCTAAGACCGCACTTGACGCATACAGCCACTGTTTCCCGTGTTTCCACATCCGCCAATTTTCCTGAACAACATCCTGATTATGCATATTCTGCAACCCCCTAATAACATTCTGTTCACCCTTGAATCTAAACCTAGACCAATTGGTGCTCATACCACTAGGCTAATGCAAGCGTTTCAATAACGCAAGCATTTTTCAAATGTTAACGCTATCATTATTATTAGGTGCTATAAATAATTGACAGTGGTCAACGCTGTACTAAACAACTGACCGAATCACGAACGTTGCGCAACTAATGACCAGTGCCGATGGTTAACTTAGGTTGGTTAAGTCAGCTACCCAATCAAAAACTCGGGATGGTAGTGGCCACCCCGAGTTGTGTTAATTATTATGAACCTCATCACCGAATTGGTACGTCTGTAGGTTGGCGACATTTAAGTCCTGATTACTGGCAATGGTTTACGCTTTTTCCGTCACAATCTTGGCAAAACCGGCTTGCAACTCGCTGTTTTGGCTGGTGCGAACGTATAAATCATCACCGTTAGTTGTTCCGGTTACGAAAACTACCGGTTGCTGATTGTGTAAGCAAAAAAAGTAGGTCGTTAAAAAGCCATGCTGATTATCCATCGTTGCCGCTTCCACCACTTGAAACGGTGCCGACTGTTCACCGTCCTCCGACCAGCGCAACTGAATTCGCTGATTAGCCAAAATCACGCGATTATCAAGTTGTCCAGATTCAATTGCATTCGGAAAAGTAAATCCATAATGATCCGGGCGTTCACCGTCATAGGTTCCCACGTAGGTCTGCCCCCATTCGTTGCTGCCACGCGTGCATAAACTTAACCAGTTGCCAGCGTTTAGTTGCATTCCAACGGGTCGCCGTGACCGTCTCCTTAGCGTCACGACTTTTTTGAGCCGTCCCAGTGGTAGAACTTGCCCGGTCAGTACTTGCCTGTTTTGATTTTGCCCGCTGCTGACTAGTTTGCAATGCTTCTTGATTGGTGGGCGTTTCAGTAACTTTAACCTGGTCGTCCCCACAGCCACTCAGTAATAATACCCCTGCAAATAAGACTCCCCAGCCTTTGCGCATCCGCCTGCGCCTCCCTTTAATTATTAATATATTTATATTAAATGTTACTAAAACTGGCCGGAAAAGCAACTTAAAAAACGGCCCGCAACCGCGACCGTTTTTTCAACCTTAGGCACTTAAATTTTTTCCGTCGGCGGCACCAGCACAAACCGCTGGTGGTGATCACGCCCCTGCTCCAGGGCGGCGTGTACTTCCGCAGCGGCCGCAAACGGCTGGCAATTGAGGTCGTCTTCGAGTAACGCACCCGCGGCAAACTGCGGATTTAACCACTTTGCCGCCCGCGCTAGTTGGTCGTCGGTAGCGTGGCTGATGACGAAGCCGCTAATTTGCTTTTGGGCCATGTAAAACTGGCGGACGTCGAAGGTAAAATGATTATCCGCCGGCGCCGTGATCAGCGTGACCTGGCCGCCCTGATTGAGCGCCGCCAAGTTAGCCTGCAATGGCACCTTACCAGACGTATCAATGATGTGATCAAACTGCCGGTCGCACTGGGACGCCACCGGTTCGTGGTAATCCAACGTTAACTCGCTTCCCAATTGCCGACAGCGGTCAAAGTCGCGCGCTGCGGAAGTCGTCGTCACGACCGCCCCTAACTGGTGCGCTAGCTGAATAAACTTACGGCCGACGTTCCCGGCCGCCCCCTCGATTAGGATGGCCTGCCCGCGGGTTAGTTGCATGACGTCTTGCAACACAATCGCGGCCGTCGCGGCCGAATGGACCGCCGCCACCAGTTGGCGGGCGTCCACACCGCATGGCACCGGATAAAGCCGGTCGGCAGCAACCGCCACCATTTCGGCGGTCGCCCCCATCCGCCCGTCGTAACCGGCAGAGTTGGTCCAAACCAAATCACCGACCGCAAAGTTAGTCACGCCGGCCGCCACCCGCAGTACCGTGCCGACCAAATCACGGCCGACAACGTGCGGCGTGGCCAGTGCCGTTTGAAACGCCCCACTACGAACAAAGGTATCGACGTGGTCGACCGCCACGGCCTGCACCCGGACCAGTACCTGATTGGCCCGTAGTTGCGGTTCGTCAATTTCCCGCAATCGTAACGCTTCCGGCCCACCGAGTTGCTCGAAAGTCACTGCCTGCATCTAAAAAAACTCCTCTCATCATTTTAATTATATCTGTCCTTAATTTTAACGAAACTGGGCGAGAACGCAAAGGTGGCTCGGTTTTCCAAATCTTCTAATTATCGTCACTGAACCAATATTTCCACTAAAAAAGTCGGCAACTACTTGCCGACTCCCGTCCCCTATTTCACTTCCACAAACTTACTCGTTGCGTCGTCGTACTTTGCTAAGATATCATTCTTTTTATCGTAGCGATAAGTATCAACTAGCTTATCGCTGTCTTCATCGTATAACTTGATTTCGGTCACGTTATCCCACGGCTGACTTTCAACGTACGTGTAGTCGTCGGCGCCCCGGTCTTCTTTGTTAGCCATGACGGAAACCGCGGTCGCCGCGTCCTTTGAGAGCACGCTTAGCGCTTTTCCCGTATGGTGTTGGTTCGAATCTTCCGTGTCGTCACTATCATTTTCATCCACATCGTCGGTTGAAGTTGTCGTGGTGGTTGTAAGTAGTTTGACGGCCTTGCCCACGTTGGCTTGCCCCATCAAATCAACCTGCTTTTTGGCCGAGCCGGTACTACCTTCAAGTTTAAACGTGTAGGACCCCGGCATCAACGGCCCTGCCTGGTAGCTTTCGTGATCGTACTTCGTCGTACTCAGCTTGACATCGTTGGCGGTAATCGCTGCGCCCCTTCTAAAGTGCAACACAAAAGTTAGACAAAATTGAATATTTTTAAACTGCTAAGGCATGTTCCCTGTATTCGCAGGGAGTCATGCCTTTTGTTTTCTGTGATATTCGTCGATTGTTAAACCAATCGACGTAATTCTTTGTGATTTCCTTGAATTCTCCAATATCTTTACACTGTGGAAATCCATTAAGACATTCTGTTTTAAGAAGATGAAAGAAGCTTTCAATTGGCGCATTATCAAGACAGTTTCCCTTACGAGACATGCTTTGTATAAATTTTTTTTCAGAGAGTTTATCGGTATAGTAATTCAATTGATAATGCCAACCTTGATCTGAATGAATTATTGGTTTTATTCCTTCCGGAATATTTTCTGTGAGTTCATCGAGTGTATCCATAATTAGTTTACTGTTAGGACTATTACTTACTTGAAATGCTAAAACTTCCTTGCTTGCTTCGTCAGTAATAGCTGAAACGTAAGCCCACTTAGTATCGGCCAAGCGTACTTGTGTAACATCGGTATGTAATACTTTGAAAGGTACGGTTTCATTAAAATGCTGATGTAGAACGTTACGGGCCACTTTTCCAACTGTACCTTTATAAGATGAATATCTACCATTTCTGTGGCGGTTATAAAGGCTTACTTGAACATTTAATTCATCCATCAAACGACGCACTACGGCGTCTGATAGATGGATATCTAATTTAATGAGCTCTTCTTGAACGCGACGATAACCGTAGGTTAGACGTCCGCGATATCTTCCGCTTTCGGCAATTTTTAGTATCTCTACTTTTACATCTTCATACTTATCTACATAATTTTTGATACGTTTACGTTCATCATGATAAGTCGCTTTCTTAAGTCCAATGGTCTTAAGAATATCGCCGACTTTATACCGGTTAGATTTCGGAAGAGACTCTTGTTCGACCCTGATCTGATCAACTATTTGTGTTTTCTTTCGTCCTTTGAGGTTCCGAACAGGGTCATTGATTTTTTTAAGATTTCGTTCTCCAATTTTGCATCATATAATTCTTGATTCTTTTTCGTCAATTCTTCACGAAGTTGATCGATTTCGTTCTTGTTTACTAACTTACGTAATTTCTTCTTATTATGTTTCACTTTGGTTTTTCTGCCTTTCGGATGAGGCTTCAAGGCTTCTATACCATACTGATTGAAGGCTGTCCACCAAAAACTGATTTGACAAGAATTAACATCAAATTTTGCGGATACTTCGGCTAAAGTTTCATCATGAGTTTGATAGTAGTTTATCACATCAACTTTAAACTCAACTGAGAAACTTCGTTTAACTCTTCTTCGTTTAAGAGCGTCTGCGCCGCTCAAACGAAAGTTTTGTATCCATCTACCTACTTGTATTCGAGGCAAGTTACGTTTCTTTGAAAGAAGACTGATACTAATGTCACCTTGAAGATATTCACTAACGACTTCTGCTTTTAATTCTGAACTATATTTGACCATAGAAAAAGTGCTCCATAACTGTTAGATTTCTTGTCTAACAATTATGGAGCACTTTAAAGAAGAGTGGTTCAATTTCTACTCTGCTGAATCAGACTTTCTTAAATTCTCTGTCTAGTCAGGTGCAAACAGATTTAACATTTAGTAATCTTATATCTTTAGGGCAGAATTATCGCTCTGCAGATAAGAAAGTGAAGGAAACGCATTTACAAGGTAGCGGGAAAGAACTAAAAGGTCAGGACATGGAAGTTATGCATAAGAAGGAATTACAGCAGGCTACTAACTTTGTACGTAATGGTTTAGGATTATCTTATAAAGAGACAGGAACAACGTCAGTGCTTGATAGTTCTAATTAGTTAGCATAA
>NZ_BJWE01000058.1 GCF_007990205.1 Pediococcus parvulus
CTAACCGGATTCAGAACTACTTTTTAATTAAACTAAATAAGTTTTACTGTTTGTTTAGTTTTGGCTAATGAATAAAAAGCAACATTTTCTCAAAAATCATCTGAATTTTTATTGTAAACCCTAGCCTTCAAACTTATAATCTTCATCAATGACCAAAATTGGTTTGATTGTCTTACCACTTATGGAATCTGCATTTGCTTGATTAATTTCACTGAATTTGTAGAATTTCTCTGTTTTGTCAAAGTCAAACATTCCTTGACGGTAAAATTCAATCAAACGAGGTACATCAATTTGCGGAATGGAGTCACCCATATTGACGCCGATAACTGCCTTATCATCGACACACAAATCATTCCAAGTATCCACATCAATGTGATGAGGTGTCACAGCAATACATGCAGATACACCTCCTTGAGCCAGAGCTTTAATAGAGGTTTCCATCACACCTGCAACACCAGTTGTATCTACTGCAAAGTTAACACCATGTCCATTTGTAAACTTTTTAATTGCTTCAACAGCATTTTCATTTTTGCTATTAATCACTTGGGTGGCACCTAGTTCTTTAGCTAATTTCAAACGCCCGTCATTAATATCTACCGCAATTACACGGGTACAACCAGAGATTTTTCCCGCCATCATCGCAGCTAGTCCAACAGCACCGGTACCAAAGACAGCAATAGTTTGTCCTGGATGTGGCTTCAAAGTATTCAGGACAGTCCCACTTCCCGTCACGTAGCCACAGCCTAATGGACCCAATTTTCGCAAATCAAGATTCTTAGATACTTTAACTGCATTACGCTCTCGCACAATAGTATGTGTGGCAAAAGATGATTGATCAAACATGTCACAAACTTTATGGCCATTCTCAGTAAAATGAGCGCTACCATCAGGACGTACACCAGAAAGATTATTTTCTGCATAGTGTAAACATTGCGTTGGAACACCCTTCAAACAGTTTTCGCAATTTCCGCAAGCATAAAACGAAAGAACAACGTGATCGCCCGGCACAAAATTTTGCACATGTGAGCCTACTTTTTCAACGATTCCTGAACCTTCATGACCCAAAATGATCGGATAACCAATTTCCGCATCTCCCTTTCAAAGTGCCTCATCGGAATGACAAATTCCCGTTGCCACCACTTTAACCTGTATATCGTCTGGTTGCATCTCTGCCAGTTCCACATCATCTTTAACTTCAAAATCAGCACCTTTTTCACTAACAACAGCTGCTTTAACTCTCATTCTAAAAAGCCTCCTAATAGCTATGTAATCGTTTTTACACATTTGTTATAGCAGTTTGTAAAAAGAATTGCAAAATTTCACAAAAAATACCTAGTAGCTCTAACATCCCCTTCAAATCATTAAAGGAGGCGAAAAACAAAAGAACTAAGTTTCTAAGAATTCAATCTTAAAAACCCAGTCCTATTCCAATTACTTAAAATGTTTTTGAATGACATCTCGTGATTCCTTCAGCTTACCTACGTTTTCATCAAAATTCATAGAGATGTAGAAATAGTAAAGTAGATCCATCACATATAGTTGCGCCATTAGGGAGGTTGTGGCGGCTGTTCGAAATTTTTCATTTTCTTCACTATCATCGTGAACCAAGACAATGTCACTCTTTTTTGCCAAAGTGCTTTTTTCGTCGTGCGTAACTGTAATTACTGGTACGTCATGTTCATGCGCCACATCTGCCAGCTTTTGGCTTTCCAAAGTTTCTCCTGTGTTTGAAACCAACACCAAAACAGTTCCAGATTTTACAATTCCTGTTGCAATTAGGTGCGTGTCCATCGTCTGAACTACCGGTTTACCAATACGAATAAACTTTTGTTGAAAGTCAGCCGCGACAATACTTGAGGCACCTAATCCATATGCATAAACATCATCAGCTTCACTAATTAGCTGAGCTGCTTGGGAAACTGCTTTATCTTTCAAAGTTAGATTGGTCTGTTCAATTGTATGTCCAATTCTAAACTCCATTTTTTGTTTAACTACATTCAGTGGATCTTTGGGATCAACCTCTGTATACAAACTGTCGTCCATTTTAGTTTCTGCAGAAAGTTGAATTTTTACACCAGGGAAACCGTCAGTACTTAAAATTTTGGCCAAGCGAACCACTGTGGCCGCACTAACACCTGCTCTATTAGCTAACGTGTCGGCATTCATTCCAATAACTTGTTGTGGATGATCTAAAATATATTGTGCAACTTTTCGTTCAGATTTTGAAAATGAAGTGATTTGACTATGAATAGAAAATAGAATACTTTTCATATACTTTTCCTACCTTACTAGCTGGCCGGAGTTGTATTCATTACCACCGTATCGCTTTGAACGTCTGTGTTATCAGGCACCTTATCAACCGTAAAATCCTGACTGTTTGTAATGATTGCCAACGTAACTGTATCATACCCAGCTTTAGCAACTTCTGTCCAGTCTACTTTTCCAACCACTTGATTTTGGGTCACAACATCACCTGGTTTAACGCTTAAGTCAAAGTATTTCCCCTTCAGATTAACCGTATCAATGCCCATGTGAACTAGTACTTCTTCCCCAGCATCACTTGTATATCCAATTGCATGCCCTGTATCGGCTACAAACATTACTTTCCCATTCACGGGCGAATAAACCAGTGAATCATCTTTAGGCTTAATTGCGACGCTTTTTCCCATAGTTTCTTTAGCCATAATTGGGTCGCTAACTTCACTAACGGAAATTTGTTGGCCTTTAACAGGAGCTGTTACAGTATCTTTAGTATATGAAACTGATTCTTTAACTTCTTCATTTTTGACATTTGAATCAGAATTAGTCACAGGTACAACAGCATCAGCAGTGGCAAGTTCAGGATCAACAGCATCCTTTGGAATTCCAAAGAAATAGGTTGCAACAAAGCCACCAGCATAAGCAGCAAGTAAACCAAAGACATAACCCATCCAGTGACCATTATTAATTAAAGGAATTAAAGCTACGCCGGAAGGTCCGATGGCAATTGCACCAATATGTCCCAATCCGCCAATAACTGCACCTCCAATACCACCTCCAATACAGGCGGTGATAAATGGTTTACCAAGTGGTAGTGTCACTCCATAAATCAAAGGCTCCCCAATTCCAAGAATTCCAACTGGTAATGCACCTTTAATCATGTTTGTAAGTTTGTGGTTTCGATGACAACGAATCCACAGTGCAATTGCAGCACCAACTTGGCCAGCACCAGCCATTGCCAGGATAGGTAGTAATGGTGTCATACCAGTTTTGTTAATCATTTCAATATGAATAGGGGTTAAAATTTGGTGCAGTCCAAACATTACCATTGGTAAGAATAAGGCACCCAAAACAAATCCTGAGAATGCACCACCAACATTTAATACCCACTCAATACCACCAACCAATGATGTGGAAACAACACCAGCAACTGGCATAACTAAGAAAATTGTAAATATTCCAACTACAAACAATGAAATCGTTGGTGTCACAATAATATCAATTGAATCCGGAATCCACTGATGTAATTTCTTCTCAACTAAGGAAAGGATCCAAACAGCAAAAATTACACCAATAATACCGCCTTGCCCTGCTGCTAAGGCCTGTCCATTAAATATATTGTGCAATGGAGCGGTTGGAAGTACACCGGTTAATAACGTCACAGCACCGATAACACCACCTAGTCCAGGAGTCGCTCCAAACTCATTAGCACTATTAATACCAACATAGATTGCTAGATAGGAAAATACACCATTTTGAATAACTTTCATAACCATGATAAAGTCATTCCAACTCTTACCAATATCGCCCGCGAGAACCATGTTAGAAAGGACCGCTGCAACACCACCAATTAAACCAGCACCAACAAAGGCTGGAATCAATGGAATAAAAATATTCGAAATTGATTTCAAGATTCTCTTAATTGGCGTTTGCTTCTGCTTTGCTTTTTGCTCTGCTTTAACTCTGGCAGCTTTTGCTTCGACCATTTCTTTATCAGTTAAATGACTATTACCGCCGACATCATCTGGAAATGGCTCGCCCAGTTTTACACCAACTTCGTCAACCATTTCTTGGGCAACTTTGTTTACCGTTCCTGGTCCAATGACAACCTGAAGTGTTTCATCATCAACAACGCCTAAAACACCATCAATATTTTTCAATCCTTCCATATTGACCTTATCCATATCGATAATTGTCATTCGCACTCTAGTCATACAGTGAATTAGCTTTTGAACGTTACTAGGACCACCCACATTTTGATAAATTTCACGTGCAAGTCGTTTAATTTTTTCATCAGCCATTAGTTTGTACCTCCCTTAATTGTTTTACGAACAAAGCCATGTGCATCTTTCAAACGTTCCTTAGCTTCATTTTTATTTAAATCAGTTAAAATCATAACAATTGCTAACTTTACATTTTGATCAGCAGAATTAAATGCTTTTTCTGCTTTTGAATAATCACACTCTGTAGCCTGCATAATAATTCGTTTGGAACGCTCTACCAATTTATCGTTTGTTGGTTTTACATCGACCATAAGATTCTTGTAGACCTTGCCAATTCCAACCATTGAAACGGTGGATAACATGTTTAGAACCATTTTTTGAGCGGTACCTGACTTCAAGCGAGTTGATCCAGTTAAGACTTCAGGACCAACAGAAATTTCAATTGCAACTTTAGCATGTTTGCTAATTTCCGCATGATCATTGCAAGCTAAACTAATTGTTTTTGCACCAACTTTGGTGGCATAGTCCAAACCGCCAATAACATAAGGTGTTCGTCCGCTAGCTGCAATTCCAACTACCGTATCATTTTCAGTAAGGTTTCTGTCTTTTAAATCTTCTTCTCCTAGTTCTTTAGAATCTTCAGCACCTTCTACAGCCAAAGTCATAGCTTGTTGTCCACCTGCTATTAATCCTTGAACCATTTTGGGATCTGTTCCAAAAGTTGGTACACATTCAGCTGCATCTAAAACGCCAAGTCTGCCGCTTGTACCTGCTCCCATATAAATGAGCCTACCGCCACTTTTAAAGCTTTTGACAATCTGCTTCACAGCCACCGTAATTTCTGGCAATGCTTTTTTAATACTAACAGGAACTGTCTGATCCTCAGTATTCATTAATTCCAGAACTTTTTCAGTAGACATTTCATCAAGATTCATGGTTTTTGCATTTCTTGTTTCAGTTGTTAGTTTACTTAAATCAATCATTATTTATCTCCTTCATCTGGTTTAAATTCAATTCCAGTGTTCTCTTTTATTAAAACAAGCATGGACAAATCATTAGCTATCACATGACCAATCACGTTCACTTTCGGATTACTTTGTAATGTCGTTTTACAAATTTGTATTTCGCCTTGATAGCGCCCATAGCCTTGATTATCAAGTGTAATTGCACCCACATTTCTTTTTAGAGTATCGTCAGATTTAATTGACAGTTTAGTGATTTGATTTTGCTTTCGTGATTCTACCAAACGGACAACATCTCGGGAGACCTCAGGACGATTGTGCCAAACTCTTTTAAATAGCGTCGTATAGTCTGATTTGACCTGCAACTGCACTTTATTGTGTAATTCATAGTCGGCAAACTTTTGCATAAGTTGTTTGGAAATTTGGGGATCACCGATGAAAACTTTATCAACCCCCAACTTATTTTTCAGTTCATCGGCTGCAACTAAGGGATTCAAATTTCGATGAGCTTCTAAAGTCGGTAAACCTTTATAAATTGGGCCACGCAACTTTGAATCTCCTGGAACAAAAGCCATTACTGTAAAGTGGTGTTTTTTTAGCCATTGGTTCTTAGTTGCAAACCAATCCGTGTCCAATCCTGTTTCTGGACGAGGATAATAATTATGCCAAGCTTCCATATGGTCAAAATCAGCTTGATCTGCATGTAAATTATTAACGTCGCTTTCACTTATTGTGCTGGCATTCAAGGCAATGTTTAATTGATGACTCAGTTCAGCAATTTTTGAATTGCTAAATCCATCGTCCAATCTCAACGCTGAAATACCAATGTGAGTTAAGCTTCTAGCCGAACTAACTGAAACTCCTAAGTTTTTTAAACCTTTCAAATCAAGATCAACCGTTAATTTCAATTTTTGCTCTGCACAATAACCTCCAAGTAACTTCAATCGATCGACATACTTAGAGGCATCCTCCTCTGGAATATGTACTGAAGTAAACACACCTGTAAAGCCATTTCGTTTCATTTCTTTTATATAGTTTTTAGTTTGATTGTCAATTTCTTGATCAAGATAAATTGAAAAACCTAACATAGTACTATCACCTCCCATATTTGTTAACGTTTTCATTTTACGAATTGAGTATACCTCTTATGAATTATTATTTCAACATTTTTATTAATTTAATCAATATAATTGAAATTTAATTTCTTTTGAAGGCGCAAAAAAGGACAAATCACATATTATATAATTTGCCTTAATCTCTTATTCTCCACTAACTTCCTTCACCCGAAATGCCACAATCTCGCGAATCAGTTTTACTGGTAATGGCTGGTCATAAGGAATCTGGATGGTTCCTTTAGAAGTCTGAAAGTCCTTTAATTGTGCTTCAAAGGCCACAATCGGAGCGGGCGTTGGATAAAAACCAAGATGTTTTTGCGTTGCCGCAAAATACACCAAAACTTTCCCATTTTGCTTAATAGCCGGCATATTATACGATAGAACCTCTTTTGCATCGGGAGCCGCATCTGCTAATAAGTCACGCATAATTTGCGCCACATTTTGTTGCATTTCTGGTAATCCTGCCATGTACTCTGCAACATTTGCATATTTCTCCATAGTTAACATCCTTTACTTTCTCTGGGAATTCAGTGTTACTCACACACCATTCAGTTATAAACTTCTCTTTGAAACCAATTATAACCTTCTTCACGCCATTATTCTCACCCAAGGACACTAAAAAATCGATTAAGTTATCAGGCACGCAAACCTGACATATTTAATCGATTTTCAACTTTTTCTATTTAACTAACTTTACTTGTACCATTAACGTAATTGAGTTTTACCCCTTTTTGAACATTGAAAATATAAACATTGTATCTAATACGATTTGAGCCAATCGATTGTGCCCGCATTTCTACTCCATTAGCTAGCAAGTCGCGACCCGAATAAACTGGTTTGACTTCATAACGCACATAATGGTGAGAACTTTGCCGTAAATACTTAGCTGTTTCATTTTCATACTTCGTCATTTGCGGATCGTTTAGTGAACGGGTTCCAGTAATTAAATTCTTCCAATTATTGTTTTGTCCTGTCAACTGATACCCAATCAAATGACACCGGTTATAGAGCCAACCAGACTTCAACTTCTTGTTGTGCCACCCAGTTGGGTCTACGTAAAGTGACGCACGGGCTTTTTTAGGCATCAATCGTTTATTCAGCATAGCATTCGCATCAGTTGCCCGATTCTCGCTATCCAAATTACTATATTTTTGCCATGCACCTTTTTTGGTGGACAAAGTTGCCTTGGAAAAATTAGGGCGATCCTTATTGATGATCACTGTTCGCGTCCCGTGGTACTTAAGTGTGCTCAGTTTAGAAGTCGTTGCTGCCTTGGCCTTTTTTGCCGAAACTTTTTTAACAACCTTATGGACAACTTTTTTCTTGTGGACGACTTTCTTTTTCTTAACAACCTTTTTCTTTTTATGCACGACTTTCTTCTTGTGAACCACTTTTTTCTTTGGTGCTTTTTCAGTGGCTGACAAAGTTAATCCCCGTCGTTTAGCTGTTGTTAAACTTACTTTATAAACTTTTTTAGCTCGATTTAGACCCCGATCGTGCCGTTTATAAAAGTAATGCTTCCCTGTTCTAGTCACATAAACATAGGTCGTGGCTTGCGCAGTTTTGGTGTTGCTTGGTAACTGTTGCACATTAAACGCCAATGTAAATGTGGCAATCACTAGTATGACTAGCTTTGAAACTTTTTTCATGCTGCTCCCCTACTTTCTACCACCGCGAATGGTAAATAACTAAAGGTTGAAAGTATCAAAATCACTTCAATAATTAATATTAAACGACTTGGTTCAAAAGCAGTAGTTTAATTGCCGTCCTACGCCTCACTTAGTCTGGAAGCAAATGGGCTCAGTAGTATCG
>NZ_BJWE01000059.1 GCF_007990205.1 Pediococcus parvulus
CAAGAAATTCGCAATGTGGCCTTTAAAAATACGGAGAAGCTATAAAATTCTAGCTCTCCGTATTTTTCTGGGTCTAGAATTTTTGGTGTTGGAAAGTATTTCCATTCCAAAAGTACTAGGCCCTTTTTGATAACAAAAAAAGGCATCTAAGAAGCTGTCCAAGATCTATGATTTTTGATATACTTCTATGTAAAAAGCGAGTTTAAGCTATGAAAAATTATCCCAGCAATATTACTCGGCAACAATTTGAATTAATTCGACCAGCTTTAGAAAATTTTCGTAAGCGAACTAAGCCTCGAAAATATGACCTCTACGAGGTCTTCTGTGCGGTCCTATATGTCTTGAAAACCGGTTGCCAATGGCGTCAAGTCCCCGGTGATTTCCCAGAATGGCGGTCAGTTTACAACTATTACAAAATTTGGTCAACTAAAGCTGAGCCTACGGCTGATTCTTTATTGGAACAAGTTTTAAAAAAATTGTCATTGCTCGGCGAACTTACCAAGGACGTTCAGCTTTAACTTCCTTTATTATCGTTGACGCTCAGAGCGTCAAAAACACCGCTACTGCTGAAAACAAAGGTTACGACGCTGGTAAGAAAATCTCGGGGATTAAGCGCCATCTGGCAGTTGATATCAATGGCTTTCCGCAGGCCATTCACATGACGCGAGCGAACGTCTCTGATCGAGACGGGGCCAGTGCAATGATCGCTTTACATGCCATGCATTTACGCCAGGTTCAAAATGTCTTAGTTGATGGTGGTTATTCAGGCGTTAATTTTCAGCTCGATATAGCCAGTAATTTAAACGCAACCGTGCAGGTTGCGAAGCGCAATGAGTTGCATCGATTCGAAGTCATGCCCCAACGTTGGGTAGTCGAACGATCTTTTAGTTGGCTAGAGAATTGTCGGCGACTTTGGAAAAATTGTGAGCGTCAATTAACCACCAGTCTGCAAATGGTCGTTTTAGCGTTTTTAGCACTATTACTTAAGAGATTTTAGACAGCTTCTTAGAAAACCAGGTTCATCGGAGACGACTTTCCATAGTGGAAGCCGTCTTTTTTGATGCTTCATTTTTATTGAATGATTTGTATCCAATAGCATAAAAAAAGCGTGTCAAAGGTCGACACGCTCGAAGTAATGGCGTTAACAGTAAGCTATGGGTTTCTTAAGAATTCGACGTACTTCCATCACTTCTAAACAAAGTATAACAAAACTGCTTGCTAATGAATACTTAATGACATGAAATAAACACTGTATGAGTTTGGACACTAAAAAGTTCTTCGACTTACTCGGTTGAATTTGTTTTAAAAACCCTAGGCGATTTGAATGCCAGCCTCTAAGGTGTTATCCAATTTATAGATTCGTTCAACATCAATGACCACTACGCCAGCGCGTGGGAAACGGTCAAAAATGTTAGTTTGATCTAAAATATGATTAGCAAAATCATCTGTTTCATGAATATGAGCCGTTCCCTCAAAGCGAAATCCCTGTTGAGCGCCTCTATCAGCAACCGCAACCGC
Source organism: Pediococcus parvulus (assembly GCF_007990205.1). Taxonomy (GTDB): domain Bacteria; phylum Bacillota; class Bacilli; order Lactobacillales; family Lactobacillaceae; genus Pediococcus; species Pediococcus parvulus. Next base: position 1,519 of record NZ_BJWE01000059.1, read on the forward strand.
TGCCAAATGGTTGCTCGAGAGATTATCATAGGCTTGCCTGAAGGTATGCTCAAAGTAGATTAAATGTGAGTCATCTAAGACATGTAGTGAGCCCTTGGGACCAACTTGAGGTTTGCCATCTATTCCTGTTGTTGCTAGGAAGGGGAGCTGACTCTTTAACATATTCTTCATTTCTTCTGTAAGATTTACCATTTAATTTTCTCCGATCAACACGACATTACGCTTTCCAACTACTTTTAGTAAGTATATTGCCGATATTCTGTTTTGTCAATATCCTATTTTGTCAATCCTATGTCCCCAGATGAACACCGCAGACTAGGATCGCTGAAAGGTTAACAAGATCCTTTTGCTTGTTAGATTAGTTAGGCAAACGTGTTTATATCCTTGGTCCATACTCAGGATAGATGGGCATTGTGAGTGCAACAGGACTTAGTTGCTTGTATGCTAGGCAATGTTGGCCTTGATACAGAGGATCACACTGTTTCTGATCTGGATGATAACCTCGTTTTTCCATTTCACGATGCTGTCCCAATAATTGTTGTCCTGGGAGTTTGTCGAATTAAGTCTTGATGCCACAAACACACGCTACGGCTTCTTTTCTTGCAAACTGATCTTAGTATTTAGGGCAGTTGCATGATTACGGAATTGAACCATTTTATAATGAATCGGCTTTTCTATAAGTCTATAGAAAGTGCAGGTAATGGCATTTTCTCCAGATCGGATTGTCTAATCAATTTAATTGATTTTTTTGGTGTGTTTGATTATATTGCTTTTGCAAAGGTACAATATACCTTTTCTCTGCTGCCTTGCGAGCAGCGATGGCATCCTCCATATGAACATATACATGATTTAGGACAAGATGGCCTTGAAAGTACAGCCTTGCGACCCACTTTTGAGCAGTTTTATCCCAACTAATTCCGATAACGCCAGATTTGTTATTGGACCGTTTAAGTGTAGAAGCAACTAAATTTGTTCGATTGATTAGTTGAAAATTCTTGGGATTGCCCATGTATTTTTTAGTCTGGTTATTAGCTTTTATGTTTGATCTGCTTATTTCTGATCGCAAACACCCGCAACTGCGAGTGAATCCTTTTTGAAGTCGTTGACTGTCAACAATACATTTATTTCCACATTGACATTGACAGAGCCAAAGCGCGTTTCCATTAGAACTGCTTCCAAAAAAACTAATGACTGTGAGTCATCCAAACGTTTGATTGGCCAAATCGATACGCTTTTGCATACTAATCCCCCCGTTTGATAAGAAGGTACTTAAAGAGTTGCTTTCAATTGATCTAATCGCCATTGGCACCATGAAATAAAGGCTAATTCGTCAATCTTTGGAATGCCATAGGTTCTAGCATACGTTAACTTTTGAGTGGTAAGTAGTTGATCATAGGGTTTGCTAATAATACCAACCACAAGGATATTGACATTTTTGTCAATCCCGTTGACAGGTTTTGCTCCTAGAATAGTTGCTAACTGTTGTGCCTGGAAACGACGAAAAGATCGCAAACGGCCTGTAAAGAGAATTCGTTTGCCCCTTAAATCTATCATGATGTTTACCTCTCACTAGGGGGAACATTTGCTAGATCTTCTGCCTGATACTTTTCGATGCGATATAAGGTTACTGGTGCAATACCTAACATGCGGGCAATTTGTCGCTTGGTCAGAGTTTCATCTCCGTCTTTCTTCCTATTTAAAAGGCGACAGGCTTCTTTATATATATAGCGTTTTTGACGATTAGGTGAATGAGGACCATATTCGCGAATTTTTCCTTTATATTTGCCCTGGCGTTTGGCAATTTCTATGCCTTGTTGTTGCCGTATCTTAATAGTTTCGCGCTCTTCTTGAGCAATATACTTATATAGTTCGACAATAATTGTCGTAATCAAGTTACGAAGGTTAGGATCTTCAATACTTGCAAAGCTAGGCAGGTTTAGAACATTCAATTGAGCTCCATGATGCCGAATGGTTTCGATGATGTCAGTCAAATCATGAGAATTGCGACCAAGTCGATCAAGGCTCAATACCACTACTTCATCATCATCACGAATATAGTCTAACATTGCTTTTAGTTGAGGACGATCGGCATTTTTACCTGAAAGCTTCTCTTGAAAGATTTTATTAACACCGGCATCATGTAGCTGTTCAATTTGACGTGCAAGATTTTGATCACGCGTACTAACACGCGCATAACCGATTTTAGCCAATTCCAGGTCACCTCCGGGTCACTTATATGTAACTAATAATACTCCCTTCTCTCTTTAGTTACAATAGGGTAGGCCCCATTGTATCAAAATGTGGATTTTAAATTCCTATATCTATAAAAAATAAAGTCTCTCAATAATTTAATGAGAGACTTGAAGGTAGTATGAAATCATGGACACGATTTCATACTACCTTCACACCAATCGAGATCTTCTTGCTTAATTTACGTCATTAAATTCGTTCAAGTTATTTCTTGCAATCTGCCATTAACTTAATTTTACAAACCGAGAGATCTAAACAAGTTGCTTCTAAATACGTGTTATAGTAAAACACTAAACGCATTTCGATGAATAAAAATGGTCTGATCTCAGTAAAGTACTGAGATCAGACCATTAATTAAAACTAAATATAATTTTTCTAACTTAGTTGTTGCACTTAAACTACTGCATACTCATTTTTCAGTCTTACTTAATCTGCCTCGATGATAAATTTTCTTTTGGATTAAGTATTGATCCTGATCTTGAGTAATAAATAACGGAGAACTTTCTTCTATGACATTGCTAAACTCCAAACCATACCATGAAATAGGTGAGGCCGTAATTTTCTGCAAATAGATGCGCCCGCCAATCAATCTTCTATCTAACGAGCTTAACTTATCATTGACAATTAAATCTGCTGGTTGTTCCTTTATAATAACAAACTTAAAGTCGCCGACTTTCCGTTGTCGCTCTGTTGAATACGTGGGTATTTGTGGTTCTAAAATACCTTGTTCCACTAGATGATTTACAACTTGATGTAAATAGACACTAACGGATTGAGATTTCCTAAACCCTAAGTAAAATTGAACGTTAACAACATTATGCGTCTCAAGTAAATCAACTGTATAATTACTTTCATAAGGTGCATTGGTTTCATTGACTGTAACAAACCAATAAACTTTAGCTCTTTTAGGTTGTCTGTCGAGAATAGAATACATGGTACTACGCTTAATTTGGTAATCACCCTTAATTTTAGTCATATACACTAAGTTAGTCGTGAACAAAGGTACTGTATTGTCTGCGCTTAATTTAGAGAGTTGATCACGATAGTCAAGAAGTGAAACATACTCGCTTTCTTTCTCATAATGGTCTCTTCGTTTATTTCCAAAGTACCAAAGCCACATAATATAAAGAATGCCCAACATGATTGTTAACGTAACATAACCGCCATGAATAAACTTAACCAAACTTGAAATTAGAAAGATTAACTCAATAAAACCAAAAAACAAGGCAATTATAAGTGCTGTTCCCTTAGCCAGGTGTTTCTTTAAGAATTCATGCAAAAGCACAGTAGTCATAAGCATGGTAATAGTGATCGCTAAACCATACGCGGCCTCCATTTTTTGTGAACTACCAAAGAACCAGACTACACTAATTGTTATTATACATAGCATCCAGTTAACAGTTGCAATATAAATTTGATTTTTTATATTACTTGGATGTCTAATAACCATTCTAGGTAAAAATTTTAAGCCAATTGCTTCATCGACTAGAGTGTAAGAACCCGTAATCAACGCTTGAGAGGCAATAATTGCAGCGAGTGTGGCTAGCAAAATGCCAACTAGGCGCCAAGTTCCGGGGAGCATTTCATAAAAGGGATTTAAGTTCGATAAGTTCCTGTAAGCAGTATCACCTGCATGTCTAATTATCCAAGCACCCTGACCTAAGTAATTTAAAAATAGGGTACTATATACTAGTGGCCATGTTACATAAATATTCTGCTTGCCAACGTGACCCATATCGGAATATAAAGCCTCTGCTCCTGTGGTTGCCAAAAAGATACTTCCAAGTATAAAGATTCCCACTTTGTTAACTGGACTGAATAGTATCCTAATTGCATAATAAGGAGAAATAGCCTTCAATATCATTGGATAATTGATTAGATTAACGATTCCAAAGACAGCCAAAAAGCCAAACCATAAAATCATCACTGGTCCAAAGGATTTCCCAATCACACCTGTTCCAAAACGTTGAATCATAAATAATACGAGTAGAACAACTGTTGTGATAATCAAGACGTTATGTTGAGAATTACTAAACACCACAGGGCCAAGGTGTTGTTTTTTTAATCCCTCAATGGCTGAAGTCACAGTTACTGCAGGAGTTAATGTTCCATCGGCCAAAATGGCCGCCCCACCAATCAAGGCTGGCCAAATTAACCATTTTGAATTTTTTCGAACCAATGCATATAAAGCAAAAATTCCGCCCTCACGCTTATTATCGGCTTGCATTGCAATGACAACATACTTCAACGTTGTAATGATCATTAATGTCCAAAAAATCAACGAGATCGATCCAATCACGTAATTGGGAGAAATATTTCCCATTTTACCGGCGTCACCAATCAATGCATTCATAACATACAATGGTGAAGTGCCAATATCACCGTACACAATTCCTAAAGTAACAAGTGCCCCCGCAAAAGAAACACGTTCTAGTTGCTTATTCATATTTGCTTGCCCCCAACGCTAATTATTGAAATATAGCACTGCAAAATAGTAAGCCTAAACACGAAGAAAAGCAACTATGCCATATACATCATAATGAAATCACTTTAAAGAAGCTCATAATTTACGATATACTGATTGAAACCATAAATTATGGGCATTCTATTCTTAACTATCTAGTTGAACCATCTGATAACCGACTCCAATATGTGTTTTAATATACTGATTCTGAGTGTTAACTTCAATCTTTTTTCGCAAAGTTGCAATGGTCACTCGAAGAGAAGATGTATCTTCAACCGATTCTGTCCCCCAGACCGCTTTCAACAGATAGCGATGTGTCAACACGCGGGAAGTGTTTTCAGCAAGAATAATCAAAACCTTATATTCGGTTGGTGTTAAATGGATTTCATTTTGGTTTACTTTGACCGTTTGTGAATCAAAGTTGATCGTCAATTCTCCATTATAATAATTAT
>NZ_BJWE01000060.1 GCF_007990205.1 Pediococcus parvulus
AAAAAAATAAGTAAAATCATTTCTGACTTTACTTATTCAAGATCTTCATTCATATTCTGAATGTTAATCATCAGGTTATATCTGTTAAACTAATTTAATTTTACATTAAACCAATAACATGGAATACAACACCGACAACGAATAATCCAAGAATAACAACCAATGGAGAAACTTTCTTCTTTAATAACCACATACATAAGAATGTTAGCAAAACTGCGGCTAATCCTGGAATCAAAAGATCCAAGTTATCTTGCAAAGTAGTCACTTTATCAATTGTTAAGGACCGACCAGCGGCTTGTTGAATCAAAGCTTCTTTGACTCCAGCAAATCCAGATGGAAGATGACTCCAGTCAATATAAGCACCTTTAGCCTGTTTAACTGTTGAGACAACGGGCGTGAACTTAATCACAACCCACCGGTTAATTAAGGCACCAATGATAAACATACCAACAATGGAAGCTACTTTGGTAACATTTTGTAAAAGACCACCAGATAAATCTTTAGTGATTTCACTACCTGCACGATAACCAAACTCTTGTGTGTACCACATGAAGCCCATACGAATGACGTTCCATGCAACGAAATACAAGATAGGTCCCATAATATTGCCACCCATTGCAAGTGAAGCTGCAACGGCACCAATAATTGGTTTTACAGTGTACCAGAACACAGGATCTCCGATACCAGCAAGGGGTCCCATCATACCAACTTTAACGTTTTGAATGGTTGCATCATCAATTGGTGCACCATTTGCACGATCCTCTTCAAGAGCCATCGTAACACCGATGATTGGTGAAGCTAAATATGGATGAGTGTTAAAGAATACTAAATGACGTTTTAATGCTGCTGAACGTTCTTCTTTTGTTTTATATAAGCGCTTGATCATTGGGATTAGTGAGTAACACCAACCACCATTTTGCATACGTTCATAGTTCCAAGAACCTTGAATGAAGGTCTGACGCAACCAGATCGAAATGTGATCTCTACGTGTTAATTTTAATTGTTTATTATCAGCCATTTTGTGTTATCCTCCTTTTCCCTAATAGTGATCTATGATATCGCCGACTGGATCACCAGTGTTTGAACCACCGCCGTTATTGTTAGAACCACCTTGTTGAGAAAGTGATAAGTAGATAAGAGCAAGTGACAAACCAATAGCACCAAGAGCAATAAGAGTTAATTCACTAATGGTTGCTAAAACAAATCCAATGGCAAAGAATGGCCATACTTCACGAGTTGCAATCATGTTGATAACCATAGCATAACCTACGGCAACAACCATACCACCACCAATTGCCAAACCATCTGTCAACCAACTTGGCATTGCATCTAGCATTCCTTTAACGGGACCAGCACCAACGGCTAAGATTAAAGCTGCAGGAATTGCAATACGCACACCTTGCATACATACAGCGAATAAATGCCATCCTTCAACACCGCGAATACTTCCACGTTCTGCAGCAGCATCCATCAAATGAACGACAGCAGTTGCAATGGTACGCACGATAATTGTTAATAATAAGCCGGCAACTGAAAGTGGAATAGCAATAGCAATAGCAGATGGAACTCCGGCTCTGCCTTGGCCACCAAGAACTAAAATAATTGCAGAAGCAACAGATGCTAAAGCAGCATCAGGCGCAACAGCAGCACCGATATTTGCCCAACCTAAAGCGATCATTTCAAGTGATCCACCTAAGATCATGCATGGAACTAAGTTACCTGTTACTAAACCAATTAAGGTACATGCAATAACTGGTTGATGAAAATGAAATTCATCCAAAATTCCTTCCATACCAGCTAGAAATGATACAAAAATCACTAATATCACTTGAATAGCATTTAATGTCATGATTATTCCTCCGTTTTTTCTTGAATATTAAGCTTTCTTCTGTTTGTTTAACTCACTTTGTGCTTTTTGAAGAATATCTTCCATGTTACCCTTTGAATCAGTTGGGACTTTACGAACATCGAAGTCGACGCCGTCTTTTTTCAACTTAGCAAAGGTATCAATATCATTTTGATCAAAAGCCAAAACTGTATTTGGTTGAACTTTACCAACTGAATGTGACATTGAACCAATATTCAATGTCTTCAAAGGTACGCCACCCTCAATTGCTCTAAGGGCATCTTGAGGTGTTTCAAAAAGTAACAAGGCACGTTGGCCACCAAAATGTTTGTCATCTTTTGCCAATTTAATCATTTGATCAATTGGCACAACATGAGCTTTAACACCAGATGGTGCAGCCTGTTGGATCATACTCTTACGCAAATCATCGTGGGCAACGTTATCCGAAACGACGATAATTCGAGTAGGGTTGGTAGTCTTTGTCCAAGCTGTTGCGACCTGACCATGTAACAAACGTGAATCGATACGTGCTAAAACGTACTCAAGTTTACCAGGTGCTCCTGCATTTGATGGTTGTGCGGAAGCTGCAGCAGCCTTTTCTTTAGGCTGTAATTCTTCTGGACGAACTTTAACGCCTTCAACACCTGTTTCGATAATGTGTGCTGCAATATCACGGGCACTATCCATAGACATTCTTGAAGCATATGCCTCAATTAACATTGGTAAGTTCAATCCGGCAACAATCGCCCATTTGTCTTTGTGAGCTTCAAACAAGTTATTTACTTGATTGAAAGGTGTTCCACCCCAGAGATCAACTAAGAACAATACCTCATCTTGGTTTTCGAAAGAAGCAATTGCCTTTTCCAATTTTCCTTTAATATCATCGGGTCCTTCGCTGGGTTTTAATGTAACGGCCTTAACATCCTTTTGTTCTCCGAAAATCATTGAACCGGATTGTAAGATCCCATTGGCGAATTCACCATGACTAGCAATGATAATCCCTACCATTTCTATACCTCCTATTATGATTGTTACAGTAAACAAAAATATAACGAATAATTTCTTAATAACCTGTAACTAAATTTATCTGTTGGACAGACATTGACACTTAAGTACAAGACCATCATTATTTGCACTCACTTATATATAAGCAAAAACCGTGCCAAGATACACTAGATGAAAACGCCTACTTTAAAGCAATTAAAAATAACACACAAGATTGATACACTACTTATGTATCAATCTTGTGTGTTATTTAGTCCGTTAACCATCTATTTTCGGGCTAGCGTTGCATTTCCAGAAACAGGCTGATCCGGATTTTCTTCCTTAGTCTGCCAAGTTTCTAGAAGTTTAACAATGTAGTAAACTTCCTCAACTGGTAAATCAATCCGAATTCTCCGAAGATGGCTCTCATTAACGGCTTCAACCGCTGGATACCATTCAGATTTACTCAATTTTTCCAATTCTGCTTTTGGCGCGGAAATTTCCCCTTTGGTAACGGTTCGTTCAATCGCACCAGCGATATGCATGATCAGATTGATTTTAAAAGATTCGTTAAATTTCTTTTGTGTGTCACTTTGTAGCTGATCAATGTATTGCCACAGAACATCCGTAATTTTGTGGGGATTAATAAAAGTATAAAATTCGTCCAAATATTGCCAACAAAGTTCTTTAGTCAACTTTACGTCTTGATGATCTTCAATTGATTGAATTGAGTCCCGTTCAACCACTTTATTAATGAAGGCCTCACCGCCACCTTGAAGAACTTTTTGTAATGGCATAAATGGTACCTGAATATTAGGATGGGTAATCCCAGTGGTTGCAATCACCTGATACTTAGCTTGGATTTTTTTCAGATGATGATCCATTCCAACCAACGAAATTGGGATCACCTTAATATCATCAATCAAATTTTCAACCAATAATTGATCTAAAATGTTTTTGATCTTTTTTGCTGTCCCTTCACCAGTTGAACAAATTGCCACAATTGCTTTAGGTTGCGTAGTTCCCGGCACAGGTTTTTCCGATAAATCAACGTGTTTTTCTTTCTGTTCTGTAGAAACATTAATCCGTGAGTAACCATGAAATTCACGCAACTCTGAATAAATCGCCGCCAAATCGGTATCAATAAAGGATGCCTTGCGCGCAGCTTCCAAGACCATGGCTGTGGTCACCATATCAATCACTTTGACTGGAATATGGGTTTCATCGGTAATCTTATTTCCAAACGTGCTTAGCGAACCCATATCAACTAAAAGCAACACACCGTTACCCTCATCTGCTCGTTTGACACAGTCCACAATTTCTTTATAGGCTGTTTGGGGCTCCATATCTAATGGCATATCGAATGATTGAACGGAGTTATCCGATAATAATTGGGAAACAACCTGAACCATGGAAGTCGCCGTGCTGCTTCCATGTGCTGCAACGACAATGCCCACCTTACCAGAAGTTGGTGCAATTTTTAAAGATACCAATAGAATTGCCAAATAATAACTTTCCGACTCTGGAATTGGGACATTGTACCGATTTTCTAACTGCGTTTTAATTTCTTGAGCTACTTTCATTTCATTTGGATAATCCTCCACCATCGCGACCAAATCTTTACTCATGGTCCGCATCGGCTTCCCAGACTGAATCCGTTTAATGAAGGAACTAATATGCAAGCTCATGGCATAAAGGAAATTATCGCGAAAACGATAGTTCAATTCCTTTTCAATCTTAGTCTGGATCTCTTTTGTGAAGTCAATGATATTTTGGTCCACAATTTCGGCCAATTTAGCTTCTGCCCGCATATCATCTTCATCCGGTGAAAATGTTTTTAAATGAAGATTAATATCCGTTTTAATAAAATGATTAATGTGATCCTGATCTAAGCCTTGCTGCCGCAGTAATGTGGCTTTATCTCCAATAATTTCATATAAATTATACGGTAATTCATAACTATCGTTCCGGTTGGTCAAAACGTGTGTATCAGAATCCGGTTGAATCGTCATGTAAGGTTCCAATAATTTAGAAATCTCACCAGAGTCACGACGATTAGCAGCTAAATGAACTAAACCGTCCTTAATATTCGGTGGTAAATCGTCCACCGAAATCATGATTTCACCTTTATTCTCAATATTATTCAAAAATCCACGCGCACAAACCAACTGAATATTAGACTTTAACTGACCCACGTTTCCATAAGTGACACTGCCCAACAAGGACTGTACAACATCTTCCGTTAAAGTAATTTGTTTGTGTGTCCGATTGGCTTCAATACTTAATAAAGCCTTCAAAAGTTCAATTCGTTCCTTTGCACTTCGCTTGTTAAATGCTGGTAACTGAATTGTAATCGGAATTCGACGAACAAACGTCTTTAGAAGTGAGCTTTCAGGATCTTCAGTTGTGGCACAAACTAACCGCACATTTGCATGATGTATCTTTGAAGTTTCGCCAAGTTTGCTGTAGGTTCCGTGATCCATGAAATAAAAAATCATTTCTTGTCCTTCAGGTGGCAACCGGTGAACTTCATCTAAGAAAAGCATCCCGTTATCTGCCTCTTGAATCAAGCCGTCTTTATCTTCATTAGCGCCGGTAAACGCGCCCTTCACATAACCGAATAAATGCGACATTAATAACTCTGGATTATGTGAATAGTCAGCACAGTTAAACGTAATTAACTCATCTGTTTTTTTAATCAGCTGCTGTTGTTTGGCAAATTTAAACATAGCATTCGCAAAATAAGTTTTCCCAGAACCGGTTGGACCAATCACTAATGTATTCAAACCACGCGGGGGGTATAAAATAGCTGCCTTAGCCTGCTCAATTTGGTTGTGCATACTGGAACTATTGCCAATCATGTGTTCAAACACATCACTAATTTCATTAATGGGGTGTATTGTTTGCTCTGAAATTTCACGCTTTTCAAGGCCACTATGAATGCGCCGTTTTCCTTCTGCCAAAGGAGAGGTTACAACTTCTTTGACCCCAGCTTGATTTTCTTCCACTAAACGACAGTACCGTACTGGTCGTCCAGAAATCTTGGTCAGTTTATTTTCGCGAACCAGCTGATTTAATTCCTTGCTCACATTAGAACGAATTAAATCCAACGCATTGGCAACTTCCTCAGTTGTTACAGCGGCACCCTCGCTCAATTCTGTTACCGTACTACCAGTTGTTTTTTCTGAAACAAATTCATAAATTCGATCTTTTCTTTTCATATGATGACCCTCATCTTTTGATACTGTGTTGATATACTTACACAAGACAGTATCAGTTTAGCATACTGTGTCAATTAATACAGAAATTAACCTTTTCAAGATTTATAACGCTTACTTAACCAATCTTACGACACAAAGTTAATTTTTAAATTTTGTGTATTCCTATTTTTGGCGAGAAAAAAAGTAAGGAATAAAT
>NZ_BJWE01000061.1 GCF_007990205.1 Pediococcus parvulus
AGTTAAAGAGATGAACAATTATGAAAACAAATTTAATATCAAGTATTATTTTCGGCAGGATAAATAAATTTCCGTTGAATAGTTTTCCTGAATTTGAAAAAATTTTAAATCTTGAAAATAATAATTATGAGGATAAAAGAAAACTTCCTGAATTCCAAAAATTGGTTAAATCAATCGAATTATTAAGTCCAAAGATGTATGAGAATCTACGAAAAGTTAAATGGATTGATGAAAAATTATTAAACCCACTTTGGAAATATAGTATTCGCGGGATGTATAGGGCTACTCCCTTAGGAGACCTTGCCTCTGTTTTTAATGATAGGTCTGACTTTAACCTAAACTTTGATATACAAAGTGAGCAGAACCCTAGATTTTTTCGAAGAATGCGGTTACAATGTGGTTATTGGTGATGGCGATACAAATACCGCCATTAATATAGGCATCGAACTAATTTCGGTTAGTGCGATGTCTTTTTTATGATGTGTTGCTTATATTTATTTAAATTCTTCTTTAGTAAATAAAATGTAATTTGTAAATTTTCATTCAGATGGTAGACTAGGTAAGTAAGCTTTAACCAATTTGGGAGTGATTATTTATGAAAATTAAATCAAACGATTTATTAGAAACAATTCGCGATGAGAATTTTGCACCGGAAACTTTTAAAGTCACGAGCACAAAGTTAAAAAAAGATCCCAAAGGGGCATTAAAATCTGTTTTTGGCTATCTACAAACGGCTTTGAAAGAAACAGCTGTTGTGGAAGCCGACGTGGCAATCAGAAAAGATGTTGTTTTGAAGTTTCAGACCAATATCATTAACTTACCATTTAATTATCCAAACAAGATTGAACAACTGACTGAAGTTGATACGGATTATGATGTTAATTTATATGCGATTTTTGAAGCAGAAGAGATTAATGCATCCCACTTGCGGATTGATTTAATGGGAAGTGTTGATAATTTCTTAGCAGGTGATGCAGATGTTTATCAAAACATCGCTGATTGGGTGATCTTGCAATTTGAGAAATTAGAAACTAAGAAAGAAAAATAAAGTAGAGGTTGTTTATGAATCGTTTAACTAAAATGTTAGCAGTAGCTGGAGTTTTGTTTTTGGCTGTCTTTTTAATTAGCTTACGATTCCATCCGGCCACTAGCAAAGTAAAAACGCAAGATTCAAATCAGGTAAGTGTTTCAAAACTGCCTAAAGAGAAGAAGACTAAAAAGAAAAAAGTTGCCAAAAGACCGTCTTACATGCGAGTGGTAAATTGGAAAAAATCTTCAGAAACAAAGGCTTACCCGGATTTAACGAAATACTCAAACGTATGGATTCAGGTCTCAATTGCAAAACAACGGGTCTATATTCGCAATAACAAAAAGCGTTTGTATACCATGTATGCAACGACTGGTGCTAAAAACTCAACGCCCACCGGAACGTACCATATTCAGGCAGAACGTGGTGAGTTTTTCTATAATGCACAGTCTAAAGAAGGCGCCAAGTACTATGTTTCTTGGAAAGACCACGGTGTTTACTTATTTCACACTGTGCCAACAAATTCACAGGGGCAGTTTATTGTAAAGGAAGCTAAGAAACTAGGTAAAAAGGCCAATTCACATGGCTGTGTCCGGTTGTCGGTACCAGATGCAAAATGGATTTATACAAACATTAAAGAAGGAACAAAGGTTGTTATCCACTGAGGGAATAGAACATGAAAAACAAAATTCGCGAGTTTCTACTGCAAAAAGGAAAATGGTATCAAGATGCTGGCATTAGTGTGGCCAGCCTTTTCGTGGCCCTTGTTTTATATAAGTTAATTGGTTACATCTTCACGAAGATCAACTTTTTGAATTGGGAAACAATTATCGGTGTTGTGATTTTGTATGTCATCATTTTATTTGGGTGGCGTTATTGGGAGCTCAATTGGTCACGCAAACGATAAATAGATTAAAAAAACCGTTAATTTCTAGTTGGAAACTAAAAATTGACGGTTTTTGTGTTGATTAATTTTAAAATGAATGATGGAATTCCACGTTAAGCCCTCGAAACGAGTTTATATAACTGTCTTGCTATAACAGGTAAAATTGCTAACGTAAAGAAGATTAAAGTGAAATACTTTTTTACAAAGGGCGTTGTGCCTAGATAATATCCAGCTAAACAACAGGCACCGACCCAAATGAGAGCGCCTAGAAAATTTAGTTTGTTGAACCTTTGGAAACTCATATCAGAGTTGCCGGCAATAATTGGGACAAACAAACCAAGGAACGGGACAAATCGAGATAATAATAAAGAACTTTTTTCATTGTGATTAAAATAAGCCTGTGTTTTTTCCATTTGATCCGAAGTTTGAATTTCTTTAGTTAGTTTGGAGTGTTGACCAAGTTTTTTACCTTGACGAAATTTGACAACTGAACCAATAGTGGCAGCCGTTAGAAATACAACAAATAAAACAATTAAATTCAGTTTAGAATGTGGGCTGGCGGCAATTGTACTTGTTAAAAATAGAACTGATTGACCAGGTAGAAATGAAAAAATGACGTAAGCTGTTTCTAAAAAAATCCAGATAAATAAGATTAGGTAAATCCATCCGTTCATTTTGTCTGCGATTGGCACAATGTAATTTAGTGGATGGATAAAGAAATTAATGATTAAATTTAGCATAGCGGAACTCCATTCCCGTAAAAACTACCCTAATCATATAATGAAATCGTGAAATTGACTAGTATTGGGATTGGTAATTGAAAGTTAAACGTGTTATCATGAATTTATGCGATGAGTCGAGTATAATCAGGCAACTTAGGTTGTTTCACTTTCGAGTGACTAGTGATTTTCTTGGAACGGGATGTGTCTCTTCCACCGGATTGTGTGGAACATCTGATTAAACATGTGTGAACCGTGCGAGGTCTATTTGAGAAATCAAGTACCGTTCAAAAAAGGTTGAAGCAATTTTGCTTCAACCTTTTTTATTACGCAATTTTATTGAACAATATAAAGTTGATCATGAACCAAATCAAAATGAGAAAAATGTTTGTTGAGCTCTTCAGTAGCCTCAGGGTCCACATAAGTGGCATGGTTCCAGAAAGTTTTGCTTCCAGAACTTCCCAGCTTTTCGCCAATACAAATTAATTTAACATCTGGGTTAGTTTTTCGCATCTCTTGTAAGAGTTGCCAATCAACAGGGATGCCGTCTGGTGACCAAGACATCATGACATATTTCACTTTGTCATGGTAGCGATGCCAAGCATCCAGTGCATCTAAAGGCTCGATTTCAGTCAAAGTATGTTTGCCAGTTTCGTTTTCGGTGATCCATCCCATACTGTCGGTTGCAATAATGTTTTGACCATGATTACGTAAGCCGGCTGAAATGTAGCCATTGCCTGCCATCACTTCCAAAGTTGGGGCACCATTTAAGAATTTGGCCAGATCTTTGATAAAAGGCGCTGAAATGTACGCCCACATTCCGTAATGCGCCTCTAAATAATCCCGATAAGATCGTAGCAGCTTATCTAACTTCGGTAATGCTTGCGAGTACCTATTCCATAGTTCATCGCCCTTAGGATTTCCCATTGGATAATTTTTAAGAATAGACTGAAACAGTTCATCTTGAAAAGTATCTGGAATTTGAAGAAGAGGCAATGATTGTGGCAACAATCCCTGAGAAATAAGATGATCACTTTCCAAAATGTTATGGGTAAGGAAAGTGATCTGAGGGAAATCTTTGAATAACAAATCGTATCTTTTTATTTGCTCTAAATAAGTGTCTGAAGCGGGTTTTGAACGTTTAGCACGAACCTGCTTACGAAGCTTTTTCATTTTTTTAGAATTCAAAATAGCCATCCATTCAAACTGTCAAGTTTACTTTTTATTGTCATCCAAGCCTAAATCTAATTCTTCTTGCTGATCATTATCTGCATGAGTGGTTCGGCGATTCTTGCCATGGAGGTAGCCATCCATTAACTGAAATAGTTCATAGCGATCTTCACTCGTCAAAACCTTATGACTGAAGGAAAGTTGTTTACCAGACAAGAATAGTTTACTCAGATCATATTCATCGTGATCGGCCTTACCACTAAGATAATCCATCGTAACATCAAAATATTCGGCTAATTTTCGAACCTCTACAAAAGAAGGGGTTCGAACGCCACGTTCCCAATTACCAATCTGAGAGGATGTATTTGCTTTTTCTGCTGGTCCTGGATATTGTTTATTTAAATCCGCCGCTAATTCTTCCAAAGTGATGTTTTGGCCATGGCGGAGTGCACGAAGTCTTTCAGGAAACATGTGATTACTCCCTTTCTGTTATCTCAATTTTATCATAACAACAGCCTGTTAGGCGCATTCTATCACTATTTTTTGCATTTTAGTGGGACAATTCGAACAATTTGTCACAATCGCGATCCAAATTATATGAAACCGGATAGATAGTGAATTTCATGGGCTTGATTGTGATTTATTTGGCCTTTGAGAATAAATTAAATTCGTTTGCGCTTATTTTACCGGCCAAAAAAGCAGTATACTTTTTAAATCGAAGGATAAGGGATGAAAATTTTGAAAAAGTTTTGGAAATGGTTACTCGTTATTTTTGCAGTCTTAGTTGTAGCAGATATTGGTGCGGCTTCGTATTTTTATCATGTGGCTGTGGTACCTGGACACAAAGATTTTTTAAGTAGCTCGGCAACCTTAAAGAAAAGTGACCCACTGTATAAAGAAAAGCTCTGGTATCAAAATGTCCATAAGCAAACGTGGCATGAAACTTCGGCAACGGATAATCTCAAATTAGATGCTTATTATATTCCAGCGGCGCATAAGAGTAATAAAACGGTTGTAATTGCGCATGGCTTTATGGATGATAAGTCCAAAATGGGAGCTTCTGCGGCGATGTTTCATAAGATGGGTTATAACGTGTTAGTGCCGGATGACCGTGGCCAAGGTGATAGCCAAGGAAATTATATCGGGTTTGGTTGGCCAGACCGGCTAGACTATATTAAATGGATGAATCTATTGTTGAAACGAGAAGGTAAGAATCAGCAGCTCGTGATGTATGGCGTCAGCATGGGTGGTGCCACAACAATGATGGTCAGTGGCGAAAAAAATGTACCAAAACAACTCAAGGCCTATGTTGAAGATTGTGGCTACACTTCTGTAAATGATGAAATAACGTATGAAGCTAAAACTATGTATCATTTACCATATTGGCCATTAGTTCCATCTGTGAGTGCGATTACGCAGTTACGGGCTGGATATAACTTTAAAGAGGCCAGTGCTTTGAAACAGGTTGCGAAGAATCATAAACCGATGCTGTTCATTCACGGGAACAAGGATACGTTTGTCCCAACCAGAATGGTTTACCCATTGTATAAAGCAGATAAGGGACCTAAACAGCTGCTCATTGTGAAGGGTGCTACCCATGCAAAATCAATGGCGACAGCCCCCAAACTTTATCAACAAACAGTGAAAAAGTTTTTGAACAAGTATGTGAAGTAGTGTGTTTCTTATTAAATATATTTTAGAAGTAATTAAAAAGAACAAGAGACTGGCAAAAGTAATTTTGCCAGTCTCTTGTTCTTTTACAGTCAAACTTTTTAGCTAAACGGAGGAATCTAACCGCTTTTTCCCATTCTTTTGCTTTAATCAAAAGGTTAAAACTATAAAAACACGTCTCGTTACCTGATACAAAAGCAGTCATGGTAACGAAATTAGATTAAAATACCGTCTCCCAGCAAATTTGGGCTGGAACG
>NZ_BJWE01000062.1 GCF_007990205.1 Pediococcus parvulus
TAAAAAGTGAGCGGATTTTGGCTGTCACAAGCAGCTGTCCTAAAAAGTGAGCGAATTGTAACGTAAAATCAAACCCATAACAAAACAAAAAAGACACAAGCCAACTAGCTCGACTTGTGTCTATCACATGCTATTCGTCTGCGTTTAACCGCTCATCTTCTGCATGTTTTTGTAACTTTTTATATTCTTCATCAGGAATTCTAGTGACGTGGAACCAATCAATATGCGCATTCTCATTATCAAGAACTTCAAAATCATAGCGATCAATACGGACCTGATCATGCACTTGAATGTTTGGATGATGATCGATGACATACCCACCAAGCGTCACCACATCTTCGCCCTCGAAACCGGGAACGTCAATGCCAAAGTACCGTTCAAAATCATACATGGTAGTTTTACCACTGACATGATAAGTGCCGTCAGCTTCTTTATGAATATAATCGCCAGAAACATCGTCAACTTCATCATTAATTGTTCCGAAAACTTCTTCATAAATATCTTTATCGGTAATAATACCGCTAGTACCACCATATTCATCAACAACAACGGAAATAGGCGTTTGTTTTTGGAGCATTTTTTGCAAAACGTCTTGTAAAGGTACAGTTTCAGGAACGGTAATGATATTCCGCAGTAACTTGCTGACCTTAATATCGCCATCTACTCGACTTTGACGAATCAAATCATAATTGTAAACATAGCCCAGAATTTTATCTTTGTTGTTATTTGCAACCACTGGGAAACGACTGAAACGCTTTTGCAGGTAAAGCAATAACGCTTCATCTACTGTAGCGTTCACATCCAGAACTACCAGTTGTGTACGATCAATCATAATATCTTTTGCGACTTTATCGTTAAAATCAAAAGCACGTTGCATATAAACGTAATCATTTTGATCAAGTTCACCGCCAGAAACAGCATTTTTAGAAAGACTCAGGATTTCCGCTTGAGAAAAGACCTCGTTGCTTTCATCAGCAGGCTCCATACCCACCATTTTGACGATGCCACTTGCAGAAACATTTAGTAACCAAACGAATGGGTAAAACGCCGTATGAAACCAATGTAATGGGGTCACAATCGACATTAAAACTTTCATGGGAACATCGATACTAATATTCTTTGGCACAATTTCTGTTAAAACGACTTCCAAATAGGTTAGAAGTAAAACACCAATAATTGCTCCAATCGCGTGTAGCGAAGCTTGATTAATAAGATGTGTGAATCCAAAAAAGCGAATAATAAAGTATTCTACAAACGATTCACCTATCCAACCCAAGATAATCCCACAGACTGACGTTCCAACCTGCGTGGTAGAAAGATATTCGTTTAAATTTGAAACCATGTGGATAGCTCGGTTAATTTTTTTGAGCCGTCCACCAACTGCTGTTTCCCGTGCTTCTTCCAATGCGCTTAGTCGACTTTCAACAAGTGCAAATTCTGCGGCAACGAAAAAATATGCCAGGATGAAGGTAATCAAAATGATAATACTATCGCTGATTATCTGACCACTGTCCAAGGAACATTCCCCATTTCTTTTGTAATTACATTATCTCTATATTATAGCGCGTCTGTTAAGAAAAATCTTTCGGAATTGGCCACAGATATAAGTTATTTTGCGATAATTTAAGAATGAATGTGAAAATTGTGTGAACACTTTAAGCTTTCTTATAAAACGGATAAGTTATTCTTTGACACTACATCCAAATTCAGATATGCTATTACTTACCAAAGATAATACCAGAATAAATTTTTACAGGAGGAGTTTTAAATTATGACAAAAAGTTCTGCTTCGGATAGTACCGACTATGGTGGGGAATTGAAAAAGGGTAAACCACCCCACCCGTATACGCAAACTGTGGATCAACTCTTAGGGCAAGACCAAATAGAGCTTGATCAAGGGCTCACAAGTTTAGAGGCCGAAAAACGACTCAAACAAAATGGACCCAACGCGTTGATTCAAAAGAAGCAAAGCAAGCTGAAACGGTTTTTCAAACAGTTCAACAATAGTATTACCTATATTCTTTTAGTTGCAGCTATTGCGACTTTCTTTTTAAGAGAATATTCAGATTCGATTGTTATTGGGCTGGTTGTGATTATAAATGCACTGATTGGTTATTTTCAAGAGAGTAAGGCTTCTGAAGCCATTGAAAAGATCAAACAAATGCTACAAGTTTCAGCAACGGTTATTCGTGATGGCAAACGAGAAGATATTGCTGCCGAAAACTTAGTCGTGGGTGACTTGGTTTTCCTAGAGGCTGGCGATAACGTTCCCGCGGATTTGCGAATTTTAACCGCCGATAATTTAAAAATTCAAGAATCTTCTTTGACAGGGGAAACTGATTCTGTTTTAAAAAATGATGAATTATTGACCGATCCGAAAACACCTCTTGCAGATCGATTAAATATGGCATATGCGTCAACGGCTGTGACGAACGGTAGTGGTCTGGGCCTTGTAACTGCGACGGGTGCTGAAACCGAAATTGGTAAAATCAATGCCAGCATGGAAAAGGTGCAATCCAAAACAACACCGCTGATGCGTGAAATTAATGATTTGGGTAAGTATTTGTCATATGCGATTGTGGCCGTGGCAGTTTTGTTAACTGTTTTTGGGCTGATCACTCAAGTCTATTCGCTTTCCGTTTTAATGGTTGCCGTGATTACAATGGTGGTTGGGTCAATTCCTGAAGGTTTACCAGCAAGTACCTCGGTTGTGCTTGCCATGGGTGTGAAGAAGATGACAAAAGCTAATGCAATTGTCAAAACTTTGCCGGCCGTGGAGACTTTGGGAGCAGTGGACGTTATTAATACTGACAAAACAGGAACGTTGACTAAAAATGAGATGACCATTGATACCTTAATTACGAAAAAAGGTCACTACGAAGTTAGCGGAACTGGTTATCAACCAGACGGTAAAATTACGCAAAATGGCCAGGCAATTATTCCCGGTCGTGATGAGGATTTGGATCGTTTATTGGTAGCAGGACATGAGGCAAATGATACCCGGCTTATCGAAACAGAGGGTAAATGGGAAATTAATGGTGAGCCCACTGATGGTGCTTTTTTAACTTTGTATCATAAAGTATTTAAGAAAAACGAACCAGATTTAGTGGAGCTTGATAAAATTCCTTTCGATTCTGATTATCGATACATTGCAAAATTGGATGAAGATAGTGACGGTCAAAGAGTGATTTTAGTCAAAGGATCGCCTGATAAGGTGTTTGCAATGGCCAAACAAGCAGATCCGAAGTTTGACGTGGATGCCTGGACTAATCAAGTTTCCAAACTGGCACGCAATGGTGAACGGGTGGTCGCTCTTGGCTATCGAAAAGTTGAACGTGAAGTTCACACTTTAACCCATGAGTTGGTGCTTGAAGGGGTTCAGTTCCTTGGAATTGCCGGGATTATCGATCCACCTCGTGAAGAAACAATTGTGGCTTTAAAAGAGATGCGCGAAGCTGGCGTTAAAGTAAAAATGATTACGGGTGACCATCCTGAAACAGCGGCAGCAATTGCCAAAAAACTGGGCCTAGATTCTAAAATCTCGGCCATTACAGGTGCCGAAATTGACGAACTTTCAGATGATCAACTGAAAAAAGTGATTCAAAACTATAATGTGTTTGCCCGAACGACACCTATGAATAAGTTACGAATTGTGGAAGCTTACCAGGCAAATGGTCTCGTTACAGCGATGACAGGTGATGGTGTGAATGATGCGCCTGCTTTGAAAAAGGCTGACATTGGAATTGCCATGGGAATTAAAGGAACCGATGTGGCCAAAGAGGCCGCGGATATGGTCTTAGCCGATGATAATTTTGCGACACTAACAACCGCAATTAAAGAGGGACGGCATGTTTATGACAACATCAAGAAGACAATCCGGTTCTTGTTGCCAACCAGTTTTGCAGAAGGTTTGATCGTTTTGATTTCGATTCTTTTACAGCAGGAAATGCCGTTAGTGCCAACCCAGTTACTGTGGATTAACATGGTATCCGCCATTACGATCCAGTTTGCCTTTTTGTTTGAACCGGCCGAAGAGGGACTTATGAAACGCATGCCACGAAAGAGTAACCAAGCCTTCTTAAATCGAAAAGATGTGTGGCAGATTGTCTATGTTTCCTTTTTAATTGCTGGTTTGGGAATCAGTGCTTTCAAGTGGTTGACATTGCAAGATATTAGTACTGTGGTTGCAAGTACAGTGACGTTAAATGTGATTGTTGTCGGTAAGATTTTTTATCTGTTTAATATTCGAACACCCAAACCTGCGTTGTCAAAAGATATTTTCCGAAATCCGATGGCGTTTGCCATTATTGCGGTTCTCCTGATTCTGCAGGCCGGAATCACATACTTGCCATTTATGCAGGTGATTTTTAGTACTGCTAATTTAGACTGGCACTTATGGTTGATTCCAGTGTTTGCCGGAATTGTTGTCTTGATTGTAACCGAGCTAGATAAGCTGTGGGGAATTCGGCGGCAAAAACGCATGATTGCGACGTGGAATCAAAAATAAAGCGCTTTTTCTTAACGATTCAAAAAAGTAGTGCTAGGATAAGGTCGTAAAAATATAAATAAGGAGATCTCAGAAATGGCAAAAGATGATGGAATTAAAGTAGAAACAGATGAAGAACAGATTGCAAAGATTGACTTCGATAAAGAAGACGTCAAACAAGCAGCTGACATGATTGCAGAGAAGGGCTTCGTTACCAAAAATGATTTTCCTGATATGCATGACCGTTTATGGAGCCAAGGATTCTACGAAAAAATTGAAGACGAATTTCATCATCGTGATAATGAAGATCCTTACATTTTCTGTGAACGATTTGACTTCATTGGTGGTGCGATTGAATCAATTATCTTTGATATGGATCAAGTCAAGACTCGTGAGAAGGCATTACACATTTTAGGTGAGGCGCTAGATTTGAAAGTTCAAGACAAACCTCACGAAACGCATAAAATGGTTACTTACTAAAACTAAAAGTTCAAACAGCTATTTTCCAATTAATGGAGATAGTTGTTTTTTTGATGATAGCAAAGATTTGACGCTAATTATTCTAGGCTTAGATTGAAAATGCTGAAATCAAAATGGCTCAACCACGGGATTCTAGCTAATTGTTTTAGCACTCTTAAATGTGTAGTGCTAAATTCTTGCATTCGATTTTAGATGGTCTTACTATATAGTTGTACCGAGGAAATTAGGTACGAAAAATTATATAAAAAAGGAGTCTTGAATTATGGCTAACGAGTTGAGAAACAGAGATTTTGATGATTTTGCACCACTTGATTTTTTCGATAATTTTGGGAAGAATTTCTTCAAATCAATGACTGAAGGTAGCTCAATGAAGACGGACATCCGTGAAAATGAAAAGGATTATCAAGTTTCAGCAGAACTGCCCGGTTTCAAGAAAGAAAATATTGATTTGAATTATGATAATGATACATTGACGGTTACGGGCAAACATAATGTTGATAAGGAACAAAAGGACGAAAAAGGTAATTTAATTCGTCAAGAACGTAGTTACAGCAATGTGTCTCGTCAATTCTATCTTCCAAATATTGATCG
Organism: Pediococcus parvulus; assembly: GCF_007990205.1. Taxonomy (GTDB): domain Bacteria; phylum Bacillota; class Bacilli; order Lactobacillales; family Lactobacillaceae; genus Pediococcus; species Pediococcus parvulus. Next base: position 5,558 of record NZ_BJWE01000062.1, read on the forward strand.
TGATAAGATTAGTGCTTCCTATGACGGTGGTGTTTTGAAGGTTACATTGCCAAAGAGTGAAGAAAAGCTTCAAAGTGGCAAACAAATTCCAATCAACTAAAGTTTAATTAAATTTGATGAAAGAGACCATCACAGTTGTTGTGATGGTCTCTTTTTT
>NZ_BJWE01000063.1 GCF_007990205.1 Pediococcus parvulus
CAAACGACAACTACATAATATTATCATTGACCCCTACCAATTGTCAATAAATTTTTGTAGTTGTCGTAAAATATCCACTATGAATTATATTTGATCCTTTCCTAGTATCACCCAGTTCACAGCTACTTTGTAATTTTTGTCACACCACCCATATAGGGTACTAAAACGTCGGGGATGGTAACTGATCCATCTTCGTTTTGATAATTTTCAAGAATAGCAGCCACTGTTCGCCCAACTGCTAATCCAGAACCATTCAAAGTGTGCACATATTGTAATTTGCCATTTTCATCTCGATAACGAATTTGAGCCCGACGAGCCTGAAAATCTGTACAATTTGAACAACTCGAAATCTCACGATACATGTTTTGAGCTGGAATCCAAACTTCCAAGTCATGCGTCATCGCAGCAGTAAAACTCATATCACTCGTTGTTAAGGTAATCACATGGTATGGCAATTTCAATAATTTCAGTAAACTTTCTGCCTGATTAGTCAACTTTTCAAGTTCGTTCCATGAATTTTCAGGTTTTGTAAACTTAACCATTTCCACCTTGTTGAATTGATGCATCCGAATCAACCCACGCGTATCACGGCCAGCACTCCCCGCTTCAGAACGAAATGCAGGTGATAAAGCTGTTTCATTAATTGGTAAATCATCCCCATCCAAAATTTCATTGCGATGGAAGTTAACCAATGGTACTTCAGCAGTTGGAATTAAAGTTAATTCACTATCTTGAATCTCATAGCCGGCATGATTTTCCTTAAACTTAGGGAATTGGCCTGTTCCATACATTGACTCATCATTCACCATGTAGGGCGTAATCATTTCCGTATAACCAGCTTTATCATTTTGATCTAAGAAAAAGTTATAAACCGCCCGTTCCAGCTTAGCTCCCATGCCGATATAATAAACAAACCGACTGCCTGATACCTTGGCTGCTCTTTCAAAATCTAAAATGCCTAAATCTTCACCAATGTCCCAATGTGCTTTTGGTTTAAACGTGAATTCTCGAGGTTTACCTACTTTGCGTAATTCCACACTGCCTTCTTCGGTCAAACTGATTGGGACATCTTGGTTAGGAATGTTTGGTAAATGAGCTGCCATATCCTGAACTTGTTCAGTCAATGTTTGCAATTGGGCATCAAGTTCCTTGATCTCGCCACTTACTTTGCGCATTTCAGTAATTTTGTCATTGGCATCTTCTTTTTGACGTTTCAATAACGAAATTTGGTCTGAAACCTCGTTACGCGTCTTTTTGAGTGTTTCACTTTCGACGATTAAGTCCCGACGTTTTTGATCCACGTCCAATAATTTATCAATTTCTTTTGGATCAATACCGCGTGTCCCTAAACGTTCTTTTACGAAATCTGTATTTGTGCGAATATTTTTTAAATCTAACATTTTCATGTCCTCCTTCAATTTTGTATACATAATAAAAAGACCTAATCATCCCATTAATTGGGACGAAAAGGTCTTTTTCGCGGTACCACCCAAGTTTGCTGTTACCAGCACCCTTAATTGGAGTTTAACGACCGCAGCCGTGTGAAATTACTCACCCGTTTTAATCCACCGGAGTTTCGATTGATAGCTTTCACTAACTCTATCTCGCTTTAAATCTACTTTATGTGAATCTACGTTTATTTATTAATAACCTAATCATAACCGAAACTAATCCAATAGACAACTAAATTTCAGCAATTTTTTGATCAATTGTTTGAATTACTTTTTGACGTGCCTGTGGATCTTCCACAAAATCAAACTGATCCCCATCAATTTGAATCTTTGGACTCTCATTATAATTGTCATACCACTCACTATAACGATCATTCAAGTCACGATAATACTCATATAAACTAGGATCATTATCAATCTGTTCATATGAGCGACCACGCTTTTTGATCCGTTCCAACATTGTATCAAACGAAATGTTGATATCAATTAACAAATCAGGATTCTTTTGATAATGAGTTTCTGGAAGTTCTTCCATCATATTTGTTAGTAAAGAGTCATAGATCTGAACTTCGGTGCTTGTTGCCCGACCCAAATCTGCATTCAGATGGAATAGAAGTGAATCTTCATAAATAGAACGATCCATCACACTATTTTTGGTTTGAAAAGCTTCTTTAATACCATCTAAACGGCGATTCAGAAAATAAATCTGAAGAAGAAAAGCATAGCGTTTAGGATCTTTATAAAAGAGTGGCAAAATCTTATTATCATCCACCGATTCATAAAATGCTTTTGTACCTAAATGTTGTGACAAAATTTCTGTTAACGTTGTTTTTCCTGCGCCGATTGGGCCTGACAATGCAATCATTCGAAGTTCCCCTTTATTCCTGTTTTAATACTATATATTGTAGCATGAATCTAAGGTAAAACAACATGTAGATTAAAACTTCTTTTCTCAAAAACAGTCTGTTTTATTGCAGCGCCTTACATTATACACTTATTTTTCAGCTTTTCGAGCCTTTAAAATAAAATCAGGTTGTGTTAAATCAACTTCGTCCAACGAAATAACATGAGTATGATATTTAATTTTATAATACGTATATAAAATGATAAAAATCGGGACACTCATGTAACTGATCCCAATTGCTTCCCAGTTAAACGTGGCAAACGAATGGATATCTTGACCGGCAATAACGAGTAGACACAGTACAAACGCAAAAATCGGCCCAAATGGGAACCATTTTGCATGGTAGCGTAATTCTTCGACTTTGTGTCCTTGTTTGACGAATGCCCTGCGAAAACGGAAATGAGAAATAGCAATCCCTAACCAAGCAATAAAACCAGTCAGCCCACTTGCAGCGACCAGCCACATATAGATTTCAGGACCCGCAATACTAGAAATAAATGTTAAAGCTCCCACGATCGTTGTGCCAATCAACGCCATCAAAGGAATTCCTCGTTTAGTAGTCAAACTAAATGTCTTGGGGGCGTATCCTTGTAATGCCAACGAATAAAGCATTCGGGTTGAAGCATACATACCAGAATTAGCCGATGAAATCACCGACGTCAAAATCACGGCATTCATAATGCTAGCTGCCCCAGCCAACCCAGCCCGACGGAACACTAAAGTAAACGGACTAATTTTGACATCACTTGCAGAAGAACCTAATAAATCAGGACTAGTGTATGGGATGATACAAGCAATGACAAAAATAGCTAAAATATAGAATAACAAAATTCGCCAAAAGACTTGATTAATTGCCTTGGGAACACTCTTCTCAGGAGTTTCGGACTCCCCAGCTGTAATCCCAATCAATTCAGTTCCCTGAAATGAAAATCCCGCAACTACAAAAACGCTCAGAATCATTGGAATTCCGCCGACAAATGGTGCTTTCTTATAGGTAAAGTTATTTAGATAAGTGGCATGACCACCCATGATGCCAAAAATTACAGCGACACCAATAACTAAGAAAATAATTACCGTGACAACCTTAATCAACGCCATCCAGTACTCAGTCTCGCCAAACGCTTTTACCGTTAAAGCATTAATTGCAAAAATTAAGATCAGCGCCACTGTACTCCAAACCCAGCCAGGTACGTTGGGTAACCAAAATTTCATAACAATGGAAACTGTACTGATATCAACAGCTAAGGTAATTGCCCAGTTAAACCAGTAATTCCAACCCATCGCAAATCCTAAAGCTGGATCCACATACTTTGTTGAATAGGTTGCAAACGAACCAGAAACTGGCATGTAAGTGGCCATTTCCCCCAAACTCGTCATCAAGAAATACACCATGATTCCCATTGCAACGTACGCAATCAGTGCACCAGCCGGACCAGCCTCTGAAATTGCTGACCCACTGGCCACAAATAATCCAGTTCCTATACTTCCTCCAAGTGCAATCATGGAGATATGCCGTGTCTTCAAAGATCGATCAATTGAATGATTCTCTTCCTCTGCCATAAAACTACTTCCTCCTTAAAATTCGAATTAAAAAGGCAATCTTATTTTTAACCAATAAAAAAAGCCTTTTTGCATAACAAATCGCCATACAAAAAGACTTACTAAATTTCTCAGTCAAATCGTAGATAGCGCCCCGTGATGTGTTTGAATGCATCACGACAGTCCCTGATTTATTAAACCAGAGCCCAACTCTAAGTTGAAAAAGCAACTTAAAATTTCGGCCAAACACCCTTTTGCAGCTTGTCTACAATGCTTTTTCATCTACAAGCTGTGACTGATGAGTTTGGCAACCTCTTCTTTCGATATGAATCAATTATATACAAGCTCAGTGTATCTGACAACACCAAGTGTTAATCATTCGTTAATTTTGTGCCCTGAATTTTCTCGTTTAACTTTTGAAACTGGGCATGTAACTCATTGTCAGAACCGTTCCAATCAATTCCCGGAACTGCAGGTTCACCCATAATTTTAACGAGCACATCATTCAAACTTTGATGTTTAAGATAGTCGCGCCACAAATCATCCGCCTGTTGAAATGTATCGTTTAATACATTCTTACCCCGTTCGGCAATCGGATGGGCCTCAGAAAACACATTTTCAATAAAGCCCATATCTGGATAAGTTTTAATGGGTCCTTCACTCGCTTCAACAATGTCTAGTAATGAAATTTCACTTGGCTTTTTGGCTAGTCGAAACCCACCATTATTTCCCGGAATTGAGGTAACCAAACCGGCAACAACCAGCTTACGCATAATTTTTCGCAAATAAGTCTCTGATCCTGTTAATCGATCGTGAATTACCGCCGTCGTCAACGGAATTGAGCGATCTTGTGTACACAGTAACGCAATAATACATGCTGCTTGTTCAAATCCTTTAGTGAGTTGCATAATGACCACCTTCTATAAATGCTTGCGCCGTTAATTGATAAAAATTTTCTTGTCGTGAAACCGGATTTAACACACTTGCCGGTAAAGTATGTTCACCGACTTTTTTAAAACTAAGATGTTCCAAAATAGCCGCGGATCGCTTATTTTCAGCATAGGTACTCGCCAATACGACATATGCATAGTTTTCATGAAAACTATGATTTAAAATTGATTGAACGGCTTCTGTCATATAGCCGTAACCCCAAAAATCTTGATTCACCATGTAACCTAATTCCAGTTTTAAAGGATCCCGTTCATGATTGTCACCTACCACTGGATAAAGTCCAATGCTACCGATAACTTCTGAAGTTTGCTTTAATGTCATAGCCCAAATGTTGGGTTGCATAAGTTGCTGTAAAAAATAATCACTTTCAAACGCATTTGTAGCCACGCGAAAACTAGCCATCTCCGCAATTTCTTTGTTTTCAACGATGGCACGCAATCCTGTTAAATCAGCCGGCACAAATGGTCGCAGCTTTAGCCTTGTGGTATAAATTTTTTTATTCACAGCTATCCCCGTTCATTACTTTCAACGTGTGATGTTAATATAAATTAACACATCAAAACGATCTACGTATAAGAATACCAGAATTTGTTCTCATAATGTACTTTTTTTGTCCAGTTTCAAAATGTTTCGTTGCTAACTTACTGCCACCCTTATCATACCGCACAACTAAACTAACGCATGAAATTTTATCCGCCAGTTCCAATCAAAAAAAGAACCAGAAGTCATTTCACTTCCAGTTCTGCATCAATCAATATTTAAAAATCTCAAGGTGAAACTACAAAACTTATCTTGTTGCTTGATACGAAACCGTTCATGACAGCAAAATTAGATAAAATGCC
>NZ_BJWE01000064.1 GCF_007990205.1 Pediococcus parvulus
TTTTTTGTGGTTTCAACCTTTAGTTAACCTATGAAAACCAGAACACGGCTCTTTTTGAGTTTTGTTCTGGTTTTTTCTATATAATGGCCTTCAGAAAAGACGCTTAGTGCTAAACATGATACTATTAAAGGGAAATAAATTTTGTAACTGCCTGGGGGAATGGCTAAGATGGGTAAAATCAGAATAAATAATATGAGCTTTCATACATTTAACGGTGTGTTTGCTGAAGAAAAGAAACTGGGTCAGCGCCTTGAAATTGATGCTGAACTCACCTATCCAATTGAAGAGAAGGTTCTGCACGACAACCTGAAAGAAACGGTTAGTTATGCGGACGTCTACCAAACCATTGAAGATTTCGTTTTAAACAATAACTACAATTTAATTGAGAGTGTGGCTAATCATCTTTTGAAAAAAATTCTGGCCACCTACCCGACTATTCAGGCCGTTAAATTAAAAGTGCGCAAATATAGCGTCCCGATTGCCGGAATCTTTGACAACATTGAAATTGAAGTTTCCGGAGAACAGCATCATGAATAATGACGTTTATTTAAGTGTTGGCTCTAATCTTGGCGATCGCCAGGCCAACTTAAAACAGGCTGTTAACCTGCTCGACCAGAATTCAGCCATCAACGTTAAAAAAGTTTCGCCCATTTATCAAACGCAACCGGTGGGTGGCGTCCCGCAAGATGACTTTTTAAATATTGCCATTCACTTGTCCACTTCTTTAGATGCCCATCGTCTTTTAGATGAGTTACATCAGATTGAACAGAATTTGCGTCGGAAACGGCTTATTCATTGGGGACCCCGGACAATTGATTTGGACATTTTGTACTTTAATCACGAAACCTATCAGGATGACACATTAATCATCCCCCATCCCGAAATTGCCAACCGCCGTTTTGTGCTGATCCCACTGTTAGATGTTTTAACAGATGACAAATTGATTGCTAAAACCCAGCAACAATTACAAACGACGCCTGACCAGAATTGGGTAGAAATTTTACATGACTAAGAGGTAACCAGAATATGATCGAAAAAAATAAAAAAAAGATAGAAAACGCCGTGCATGACATTATTGAAGCCATTGGCGATGACCCCAAAAGACCTAGCATTCAAGAAACTCCCGCCAGAGTGGCCACAGCCTATGAAGAAATCTTTGCTGAAACTGGCAAGCAACATTTTGAGGATTACAAAATTTTTAATGTTGCCGAAAATGCCGGGATGGTTTTGGTGCAAGACATTCCTTTTTATTCCATGTGTGAACACCACATCCTCCCCTTCTTTGGCACGGTCAATGTGGCCTACGTTCCGCAAAACGGTAAAATTATTGGCTTGAGTAAAATTCCCCGGTTGGTCGACTTTGCCTCGCACCGACCAAGTGTCCAAGAAAACATCACAGTGATGATTGCCGATGAATTACAACGCATTTTAAACCCTAAAGGTGTGGCAGTATCGATTTCTGCACGCCATATGTGCATGGAAATGCGTGGAATCAACAAATCGGGTCTATTTACGTATACGAATAAATTTTTGGGCACCTTTGCCGATGATCACGAGTTAAAAAACGAATTTCTCCAACAGACGCATCAGAGGTAATCACTTACCATGAACGAAGACCAACAAACCTACCAAAATTTAATTGCAAAAATGAATCATCAAGTTCTAGTCACTCAAGATAATCGGGTAACCATTTTACGAAAAATCCTGGTTGACCTCCATTATCCAGATCAGAGCTATAAAATTATCCACATTGCCGGAACCAATGGCAAGGGGTCATCCGGTGCCATGTTGGGAGCTATTTTGCAGGAAAATGGCTACCACGTGGGTCGTTTTTCCAGCCCCGCGATGTTAGACGACCGCGAACAAATTAAACTTGATGGACAAATGATTAGTTATAAGGCTTTTCTTCAAGCCTACCAATTTATTAGTGACACGCTGGGAAACCGAGATCAGGTCGCTTCGCTTTCAATTTTTGAGTGGTTTACTTTAATTGCCTTGGTTGCTTTCAAACAGGCAAAAGTAGATTTCGTGATATTGGAAGTCGGATTAGGTGGTAAAAATGATGCCACAAACGCAATCTCTGCGCCATTATTGACTTTGTTTACGCACATTGATTACGATCATACCCAAATTCTCGGCCATACCATTCGCAAAATTGCGACTCAAAAATCCGGTATCATTAAATCGGGTTCATCAGTGATTGTTGCACCCCATCAAAAACAAATTACGCGTGAAGTCTTGCGGACTGTGGCTGATAAACACCATGTGGCCATCCATTTTGTGCGTAACATTCAGTTGAAAGTTTTAAATCAGGATCAGACAGGCACCCAAGTCCAGATTAGTGGCCCCCTAATTACCAAACAAGTTTATCAACTGGGCTTGATCGGTAACTTTCAACTAGATAATTTAGCTACGGTTTTAAGTGCTGTAACTTGGCTTCGGCAAAATGGCACGTCACTCGACCAACAGTGCGTTTACAAGGCTCTATCACAGCTCAAAGTTCCCGGACGTATGCAGATTATTCAGCAGCATCCCACCGTTATTTTGGACGGAGCACATAATCCTGATGGTGCTAAACAATTAGTTCAATCATTAAAAAGTTTGTTTCCAAATCGAAAAATCCATTTTCTATTGGGCTTTTTGGCGGATAAAAATTACTTTGAAATGTTGAAAAGTTACTTACCAATTGCAACTAATGTGTATGTGAACACGCCCAGTCAGCATCAACGGGCTTTAGACAAATATCGCCTTGCCACTGTGATTCGAAATGAGTTTCATTTTGCTAACGACCATCTTTTTGAAACCAACGATTCACACGAAGCGCTTGCCCAAGCTCGGCAAAGAAGTTCCACAAACGATGTCATTATCATTACTGGTTCCTTTTACTTTATCAAACAATTTGAAGGTGAATTTCATGTTTAATCAACCAATTCTCATTGCTTCTAATAACCTAGATAAAACCATCGAACTTGCCAAATGTTTTAAGGTAGCAAATGTGCACGCCCAGTCCTATCAAAATAAGCTTGCACGCACAACCTTTCCAAAGGAAGGTACGACAAGCTATTTAGATAATGCGCGGCAAAAAGCAATTTTTATTGCTGAAAAGATGCCTCACGCTTATGTTTTAGGGGATGACTCTGGAATGATTGTAGATGCTTATCCAGATAAATTTGGTGTTGAAACTTCACGCCAACTAGTAGATTATCCTACAGATAAAGATAAAAACGATTATTTGATCAATTTGGTGGCCGGTAAATCACGAAACGTGACCTTACGGACAGATCTGGTTTTATGTTCACCTAGTCACCATCTGTATCATGGTTTTGGCGAGTTTAAGGGGACCTTTAGCGACCAAGAACGGGGCCAAAATGGTTATGGCTTTGACAAAATCCTCATTCCTCAGGGTGAAACTCATACCCTAGCCGAGATGCCAGATTGTAAAAAGGCCCCTTATCTACATCGCACAAAGGCAGTTCATAATCTTCTAAAAAGGGCGGTTCAAAACGAATATGAATATTTCTGACAAAACTGAAGAATTTGCACATCCCGATTCATTTGAGGCTCAAATCGCCTATGATACGTTACGTAACGCGCGTAAAATTGCGTTGCAGTTTACCGATCTATCTGAACCAGAAGTGGTCAAACTAACCAAATTATTGGCAGCATTTGATGTTCCCATTCGAGCCAACAAAAATAGCGTCCAGACCGTTCTCCCTTTGACTGCGTTTCAGTTGTTTATGGAACATTTCAAAGATCGGTTTCAAAACTCTGTCAGTCAAGAAAAGTTGACCGAAATTTATGCGCAGCACGGCGTTTACTGGAATTATGGAAATCAGCACCGCGATTTAATTCAAAAACCTTTAATTTACGGTATTTTAAATATTACCCCGGACTCATTTTATGATGGTGGTCGTTATTTTGAACCTCAAAAAATCATGGATCGCGTTGCTGAGATGGTTGCGGCTGGGGTGGACGTCATTGAACTTGGCGGACAAACCACACGGCCGGGTTTCAAAGAAATAACTGCCGATGAAGAGTTAGCGCGCATTATGCCTTACGTAAAGCAGATCCACGACTCCTACCCTCAAGTCACTTTAGCTGTTGACACCTACAAATTTGAGATCATGCGTGACATCGTTAAGGACGGCGAAGTTGATATTATAAATGATGTGAATGCCTTCACTGACGATCCGCGTAAACTTGCTTTATTGGCACCAACTAAAATGGGCTTGTTAACCATGCACAGCAGTCGTGACACTGAGTATGACAATTTGACTCAAGAAATGCGAAACTTTTTCAAGCAGAATCTAGATCAATTGACTACTGTTGGAATCGATCGCGACCGTATCGCCTTAGATCCCGGAATTGGTTATGCCAAAGTTGCAGACGGTTATCAAGATTATGCGATGATGCGCAACATCGATCAGTTTAATGATTTTGACCGCCCCACAATGATTGCCATTTCCCGTAAGGGGTTTGGCGCAAAATTATTTGGTTTAAAAAAAGAGGACCGTTTATCGGTCACTCTTATTGCAGAAACTTATATGTATTTGCATGGCGGAAATATTTTGCGCGTCCATGACATTACGGAAACGAAGCAACTTGTGAAGATGCTTCAAACCATTAACAATGGGTATTGGTTCAAAAATGCTAGTAAAAAAGATTGAGACATTTTTCTCAATCTTTTTTACTAGTTTTAATTTGAAGGTAACATGGTTGCAAACGATCCGTCCCAAATACTTTCATGATGCTTGATGATTGTTTGAGCATTCAAAAGGTCTGAGTCAAAGGTTGTGGTTAATCCCCTTGTGACTTCAACCTCATAATTTAGATGACGTGCAACCCGAATTGTGGTGTCCACGCAATACTCAGTTTGACCGCCACAAATTTCAACACTATGCGTGTTGTAGGTTTTTAAATAAGCCTCTAAATTAGTGTGATAAAACGAATCGGGTGTTGTTTTGACGATGAATTCATCTTTCTGCGATTTAAAGTCTAATTTGTCGGTTAATTCAAAGGCTTCGGTATCGCTTGGAATCTCATCATCGGTAGTTTGGACGAAAAAAATCGCCTTTTTTTCTTGTCGATAAACGGCGATTCGTTTGTTGATGCCTGCCACAACTGCATCAAAATTCGCCATTTTATGCAATGCATTTTGCATATCAATTACAATTAAGACATCTGCCATTATATTTCCTCTTTCATAAATCAAGTTTGTTTGACAGTACTAAATCTAAAGTACTTTCGGTATCCAAAGACGATCTATTTCCCTGTTCAAGGCATCATCAATCAAGTAATACGCTTATGAACTTTGCGAATAAGTTCAAGAGAAATGAATTGGTAATGCAAATATAACTCCCCAAATGAGCATCTTGTCCTATTATAGTACAACTGAATGGAAAAGAGGAAAACGCTACATTTTTTATTTAAGAAATTCTTAAAAACAGTGAGTGAAACAAAGCGGTAAGAGAGGAAATTT
>NZ_BJWE01000065.1 GCF_007990205.1 Pediococcus parvulus
AAACAAAAAGAACCTAGCTTATTACGCTAGATTCTTTCCATCTGAAAAAATTGTTTTACTCTCCGTACGACCCAAAGCTTTTGTGTACACTATTTCTTTTGAAGAAGTGGGCATAATGGGTTGTCCGTTTTGATACGGATAACCGTTCATACTTTGCTTTCGATTGGCAATTCAACATAATCGCAATCAACTCATCATTGCTAACATGATTGGCCATTCGTGCCACTTTAACCGTTTGGCGATCCCAACTTGCTATCTGTGACTGATCTGTTTCATTCACAATTTCTGTCAAAAAACCGAGATTACTTACCAAATTACCTTGATCATTTAAATCACGTTCTTTAAACCACCGTAACACCTGAATACCATCACTCGAAAGTTCGGCCGGCGCATATTCAATTTTAGCAATTTCATTGAGAAACTCATCATTTGTCATCTTCATTAGCGTTCGGGCCACATTTACTGTCCGTTCGTCATAATGTTTGGCGACAGCTTTCTTGTCTTCCAGGGCACCCATGACCCGATTCAAATAACCGAAAGTGACAAATAAATTTTCCGGTTGCGTTTGGTGGGCCTTGAGCTGTTTTTCAATCCAGTTAACAAAACGTTGCTGTCTTTTAATCATAAATGACTCCCTTCATGGTTTGTTTAAGTTGTTACCAATCATACCGATAAAATGTTGCAGCAACGTTACTAAAGATTAAAAGAGTGATTAATAAATCCTTACGTTCATGTATTAGTTTATATTTTCATAAAATACATTTGCATTTTAGGGGCATTTAAGATTACAATAGTAATAACTTATTTTTTAGGAGGAACATTATGCGATCACCATATAACTCATTCGCAAAACGCCGTCCAGTTGCTGGTAAGCGCGAACGTCGCCGTCGCCAAGCGCGAATCGTTGCTATCCAACGTTTCGCTAAAGGCAAGACTGAAGAAATTGTAGATACACCAAAAGTTAAATAATCGGCTTTTTGCCATTAAAAAAATTCAATCACTTTCTAAGTGGTTGAATTTTTTATTTACATTACATTTCAATAGATTTTCAAATTGGCCTTGACAGAAGTTGTTTATTAGAGTAAATTAAGCCCATATTATAAATCAATGAGAAAAAAGCTGTGAAAAGAAAGTATGGAAATTATCCATTGCAAAGCGAGCGTCGTTTGGTGAAAGGACGTCAAAGGATTTTTCCAGAACATCATCTTTGAGCGATGCCTACGAAATTTGAGTAAGCATTGGGTGCTCCCATTACAGAGCTAGAGTATGATTGCGTACTCGAAAAGGCAGAATCAGTGATGGTTCTGTAAACAAAGGTGGTAACACGTTTATAACGTCCTTGTCAGAATAATTATTCTGATGAGGACGTTTTTATTTTCTTTTAGTTTTTTCTCATAAGATTTAAATCTTATGAAGGAGTGACATTTTATGGAAGAAAGAAAATTAACGAAAAAAGACTATGTGGTGGTAAGTTCTATGCTATTTGCTTTATTTTTTGGGGCAGGAAATTTAATTTTTCCGCTTCATTTAGGCCAGTTGGCTGGTGCGAACTGGTTACCTGCCGCACTTGGTTTCTTAGTAACCGGGGTCTTGTTACCACTTTTATCAGTTCTAGCAATCAGTATTACCCATTCAGAAGGCGTTTACGACGTAGGTAAACCTTTAGGCCCTGTATTTGCCTTAGTTTTCATGGTTTTAATTCATGGCACAATCGGTCCTTTATTTGGAACCCCACGGACTGCCACTGTTTCTTACACAGTTGGCGTTGCTCCACTCGTGCCAGCCCATTTGCAGACTTTAGGATTAGTTGTTTTCTCCGCCGTTTTCTTTGCACTTGCCTATTTTCTTTCAGTAGAACAAAGCAAAATTGTTTCCAATGTCGGTAAATTACTAAACCCAGTCTTCTTAGTTTTACTTGTCTTTGTCTTCTTCTTAGGCTTCAGCCGTCCGCTCGGCTCAACTGCTAGCCAAGCTGTCACAACCGCCTATAAAACCGGTGCTTTCACAAACGGATTTTTGCAAGGCTACAACACGATGGATGCTTTAGCGGGCTTGGCTTTTGGGGTAACTGTGGTCACGGCCGTCAAATTCATGGGTAAGAAAAATGCGAACAGCATCGCCTTTGTCACTGCCCGCGCCGGTCTTTTCTCCATGGGGTTTGAAGCGATCATCTACTTAGCTTTAATTTTGTTAGGTGCAATGTCGCTTGGTAAATTTGCCGTTAGCGCCAATGGTGGCGTTGCTTTTGATCAAATTGTTAACCACTACTTAGGTGTCGTCGGTCAATCAATCTTAGCCGCCTTAATCACTTTAACTTGTTTAACGACTGCCATTGGGTTGGTTGCCGCATTTGCTCAAGATTTTCACAAACATTTTCCAAAGATCAGCTACAAAACTTGGTTGGCCTTCACCAGTGCCGCATCGTTTTTAACTGCTAACTTAGGTTTGAATCAAATCATTGCTTGGTCAACACCTGTTTTGATGTTCTTGTATCCCTTGGCCATGGCTTTGATCTTACTTTCCGTCTTTTCACCACTTTTCCATCGCGATTCAGTTGTTTACAAATTTGTTGTCACTTTCACCGTTGTTCCTGCTTTATTCGACATGATGGCTGCGTTTCCTCCAGTTGTCAGCCAAAGCGGTCTTGGAAAAGCAATGGCTAGTTTTCAACAATCCTATCTTCCCTTTGCTCAATACGGTATGGACTGGGTAGTTCCTGCTTTAGTTGGCATGGTTCTCGGCGTTGGTTGTTACCTTGTCAAACGCCATGTTAGTCTCGGTAAAGTTCCTGAACAAAATCAACAATAAGTTTTTCCCCTTTAGGTAAAACAAAACACGCATTCTCAATGTTTTGATCCAGCGTTCTGGATCTACTGGACATTGGGAATGCGTGTTTTTTTGGTACGTTCTTATTTTTAATACTGGACGTTATCCTCTTATACCAAACCACTATTGCTTATTACTTGCTTCTTAAACCATTCTGACATTCTCTTTACCCTTTTAACACCAAACTTTTTTTCTGAAACGTGCTCCAAAAAGCAGACTCTTCCGCTGCCATAATTCTTGCGGTCTGTTTTTCGGCCACAAGAATGGTCAACGTCCGGAGCAAAAAAGCTTATTAGCGCTTTGAGCTAATAAGCAACCTCAATAGCGGAGTAGTTAGCCCAACACCAGGGATCGTCCACCCAACCCGTGGACAATCCCTGGTGTTATGCTAATGCTCACAGTCTAATCGTCTTTTTCCGCACTCTTTTTTTACCAGCTTGCCTTTCTTACTCCTGGAATCTGGCCTTCATGCGCCAATCTTCTAAAATTCAATCTCGACAACCCGAATTTTCTCAAATACGCATGCGGTCTCCCATCCAAATGATCTCTTCTATGCATTCTTGTTGGTGATGCATTTCTTGGCAACTTACTCAATCCCTCATAATCATGATTCTTCTTCAACTGCTCGCGCACTTTCGCATACCGCGCCACCGTTGCCTCAATTCTTTGTTCCTTCATAATCTTTGATTTCTTTGCCATCTAACTATTTCCCTTCCTTTGCTTTTTTGCCGCCTTGATTGTCCGGAGCGCAGACTTTCTTGTCTTCAAACTCGGACTCTTCAATCGTCGATAAGCTGTCGCCAAATCCATTGTTTTTGTCATATTTACTTGCTCCTTTTTCTTAATAGTAACGATTACTATTTATACCACATTTCATCCATTTAGCCAATCATTTTGTATTTTTACTATTTTGCACATATTACTTTGACACACACAGTAATATGTGATACATTTTAGACAATCAAAAAAGTTACAAAGGAGGTCCACCAATTTATGCAAATTTCTAAGGATTTAATTCGGGGTAACACTGACACCATTGTCCTTAATCTGCTCAGTCAGCAAGATAGCTACGGTTATCAAGTTGCCAAACAAATTAAATATTTGAGCGATGACGCCTATGAAATTAACGAAGCTACTCTCTACACCGTTTTCCGTCGGCTTGAAAAGCATCAAGACATTGAAAGTTATTGGGGCGATGAAACTCAAGGTGCTCGCCGCAAATACTACCGAATTACTGATAGCGGCCAACAGTTGCTCACCGAGAATGTACAACAATGGGATTTTTCAAAAACGATTATTGAAAAACTAATTAAAGGAAGTATCGACTATGACAAACATTGAAACAAAGGTCCGCACAAAATTAGATCAATTATTTATGAACTATACCCCTTCCACAGAACTCACCGAACTCAAAGAAGAGCTTGTTTCCGACCTCACCGAAGCTACCAACGATAATGTCTCAGATGGTATGGATGAGGACAAAGCCATTCAAACAGCATTTGATCGTCTAGGGAACCTTGATGAACTCGTTCAAGAAATTACCAACGAACACAATGCTGATGAAGATGAAGGTCACTCACACGAGGGTCACAATCGCAATAGTGTTCACATTGGCAACTTAGATATTGAAGATGGTAAAGTTCGACTGGGCAACCAAACTTTGGCGGACGGCGATAAAGTTGAAATTGGCAAACTTCTCAAAGTAGATGGCGACAATGTAGATATTGGCGATGGTTTTATCAAAGTGACTGACGGTGATGTCACGATTAATGGCAAAACGCCTTCCAAGGTATATATGGAATCCTTGCCACTCGTAAATTCGCAGGCTTTTCCGATCCAAGACTTGACGAACATCGCTATTAACTACAAAAGTGCCTCACTCACAATTAAACAAACTGATGGCGATCAATTGATTGTGAATGAATACATGAGTCGTAATAATGATCGCTACTATTTACGAAGCAACGTCACTGATCACGAACTCACAATCCGTCAGGGTGATCAGCCCCTACTCTGGCATTTAAATATTAAAGTAGAGATCTTAGTGCCATCAACCTACACCAAAACTTTAAACGCGGACACAAAAGATGGGCGAATTCGCGTTCAAGACCTGAAAAATGAGCAGCTCAATTTAAATGTGGTTTCTCATTCTGGGAGTACACGTGCCGAAACAGTCAAAGTTTCCCAGCTTAATATGGAAGCTTTCTCTGGATCAATTCATGGCGAAAATATTCAGGCCACTAAACTAACCAGCCATTCACACAGCGGTTCCGTTTCGTTTGATTCGGTTAATAGTTTGATGAATCTTAAATCTAACAGTGGTTCAATCCGTGTGACCCACGGAAATGGTTCCGGAAATTTTCGTACGCACAGTGGTTCTGTCAAGCTTAACTTTGACCATCTTAATGGCGACGTGGCAGCTAATACGCATAGTGGTTCCGTTAAACTGACATTGCCAAACTCTGAAACCTTCAATTTTGAATTGGAGACAAAAAGTGGCCGTGCCAAGGTTGACGGAAATGTCGTTGTTGAACATAGTGGTAATTCTTATCAAACGGGGCACGTCGGTGATCATCCACAATATAAGGTCACTGGTAACACCAATTCCGGTAGTGCTAAATTAAACCTTGAAG
>NZ_BJWE01000066.1 GCF_007990205.1 Pediococcus parvulus
AATTAATGTCGATCTAAAACTAGCTCAATAACTTGTTTACGAGGTGCAAAATTGATGTTTATGACGGTTTCAGTCAAAATCTTTTCGTACTCGACCAACGCATCAGCCGGTAAGGGGGTGTTATTACTCAAAGAAACCAACACATCATCCACCGTTGTACTCAAAGAAATGTTCATGAAAATGTTGATTTTCTCAACAACATCCCTTAATAGATCTGTCAGCAAGCCATTCGGTTTCCCATTTTCATCGGTAATGACTAACTGGTGACTATTCACCACAGTATGATCAATCCGACTAATTCGTACTACATCAAATACCGATATCATTTGTTCGACCTCACTTTTGCATATTATAACCTGCATTATATCCCAAAAGTAGTTGTCAAAACAAGATGAACGACTCTAATTCTAGCCATGATTGGGTTGTGACCACGAACGGATTTGAAGCATCCACGTTAACCCATATTTATCTGTAAACATGGCAAGTTTAGCACCCCATCCTTGGTCCGCCAATGGCATAGTGATTTTGACTGATGGTTCCTTAGCCAAACTAGCATATAAGCTTTGCGCTGCCGCAAGTTTTTCAGCATCATCACTATCGATGTCGATCAATAAACGTGTACTATTGGTCAATGCATCATTACCCTCAAAATTGTCTGAGGCATAAATCCAATTCCCTAAAATCGTAAACGCCGCATGCATGGTCATTTGTGAAAAGTCAACATTTGTGGGAACGTTCATCGCTGCAGCTGCTTCAGCTGTCACTGGAAGTCTCACGACATTTTGGGCGCCAAACGTATTTTTGTAATACTCAAGTGCTTCTTTCGTATTTGTAAACGTTAAGTAAGGATAGATTGCGCTATGTGCTGCCATCGTTAATTTCTCCTCAAAGATCAATCGTATTTAGAAGTTTGAACTTGTTGCTTTCATTATTTCAACTCCACGGATAGAAAGCAAGTAACCCGCTCCAGACGCATCAAAAGTTAAGCCTTCAAATTCGCGTGTATTAATCTTCTTGTTATTTGCATCATATGACTGGAAATTTTCTGAACGGACATCTCCTACAGATAGTTTGCCCAGTTTTGAAACAGGTACAGACAAGATACTGCCATCCGCAACAAAATATAACCGGTCATTTACCGCATTATAAGCGATTGACTGTGAATGAGTGCCAGGTGCATGTTCCATGCCCTGCATCACTAAATTAATTTGTACCGAGTTATCAGACCTAATACTACCTTTATAAATCTTCACGCCGTTTTTTGGCCCCCAAGCGGCAGTATTCTGTACAAATTCATAAAAGTTTCCATTTTTGTCAAAAGTTAAATTTTTGGGTGTATTTTGATTTTGTCCCATTTTAAAGTTGATTTGTTTGTCTGGTCTCAACGTAGTTTTGTTAAGCTCTTGAATATTGCTTGTCTCATTGCTCAACCCACTTTTCCCAACAAACCAAATTTGGTTTGTCTTGGGGTTAAGTGCCATCGATTGCCCATGACCAGTCGTAAACGTTGGTCCAACCGTCATACAAGTTATTGCTTCTTTTTCATCATCTGTTAATGCTTTACCATTCAGTTTATTATAGGCAGCGCGCCGTAATACAGAATAATCTTTTGAGTCTTTCACTAAATCACGAAGCTTTGTCAAATTATATTTGACTACAAAACCTTGGCCTGTGGTTGTATGTGGGATTTCATTCATTACATAAGCGGTATCCCCATCGATGATCATACTTTGTGCGTTTCCAAAATCGCCACTTTTTTTATAAGTACTTGGCAAATATATATCCGTCGTAAAATCTGTTTGCCCTTCACCAGATTCATGTTTAATCGTATTTGCTATACTAACAATATGTGGATAATTTGGAGCTATCCCATAAGAAGAGGGGGCGTTCACAAAATAATTTACATTTTTTACATGCGTATATTTTGTTTTGTCAAAAGCATTTAAAGCAACCTCTGGCTGTGTGTAGATCGATATTTTTTTTACAACTTTTTTGGTGACAATTGGCTTTTGCAACGCTCCACCGTAAACCCAGCCAAGATTTTTACCATTATAAGACACACGGAAGTAGTGAGTCTTATAGACTTTTTTTGCCTCTCCCGTAACCGTAACTACTTTACCGTGATAATTCTTACCATAGTGCGTTAACTTGCCTTTTCCATAGTCGCCACCTGGCACGTGGTTATAGAAATTGTTCGTAGCTGCTAACTTTACCTGGAGGGTCTTTGCAGAAAGCTTAGTATAGTATGTCGTTGGATCACCAAGATATCCCGACCAGATCCATCCCGTATATCCCGAGGGACTCTTAACTTCATAGTAAAGTTTTCCACCTACTTTTGCTGAACGTACTAATGTAAATTTGCTAAAACTATGTACATAATATTTAGCCTTCAGTATGTACTTACTGTGACTTGCTGATTTTAACGTGTAGATTCTTTTTTTATTCGATTTGGCACGGTAAGTCCGAATAACAACCTTAGCAGTATGGCTAACCGCCTTATTTCCAGTAACTGTGTGTGTCGCACTTGCATAAGCTGGTGTTGACAACGCAAGTATTGCAATAATAGTAAAAATTGCCTGCGAAACCCTTTTTTTTAACTGAATCGACATTTTATCTTCTCCCCTTATATCCTCAAACAATTTATTTTACCATGTCATATAATTTGTTTTTACCATTTCCACCTAATAGTAATCACATTGAAACATTAGAAAGCTTCTTTACTTACGAAAATATAGCTGGTAGGATAAATAGGTAATCTTATTGAGAGGAAGATTCAAAATGAATACAAGATATCTTGATATATTAAAACAACGTCGTTCCATTTATAATTTAGGTAAAAATGTGACCTTTCCCGAAGCGGACATTAATGAATTAATTGAAACTGCAATTAAACAGTCGCCCACTTCATTCAATGCTCAAACAACCCGTGCCGTAATTTTATACGGTGCCAAACATGATCAACTCTGGGACATTGTGGCCAATCGTTTAAAGTCTGAAGTTCCTAACGAACAAGTATATGCCAGCACCAAACAAAAGGTAGCCAGTTTTAAAGCCGCTTATGGCACTATTTTATACTTTACTGATCTCAGTGTTGTTGCTGATTATGAAAAGCAAGTACCTTTGTATGCCGCAAATATTGCTCCTTGGGCAGAACAAGGGATTGGCGGCGCTCAACAAAATGTTTGGACGGCACTTGCCGATAATCACATTGGTGCCAATTTGCAACATTATAATCCATTAATTGATGGCGAAGTTCGTCTTGCATTTAATATTCCCACAACTTGGGAATTACGTGGACAAATGCCATTTGGCTCAATTGAAAAGCCGGCTGCCGATAAGACATTTGTATCAGATAATGATCGATTTAAGATTTTGAAATAGTTACTTCCATTTTTATTATTTCTCGATATGCTTGGGATAACTGATTGTTTAATTACTTTCGGTTATCTCTTTTGTTTTGCATAATTGCCTTCTATTTATCAAATGTTTTCTTTATAATTAATAAATTGAATATTTTTTTACAAATTTATGAGAATAACAATTATACTGAAACAAGGGTAGGTTATTTAAAAAATTAGGAGGAGACTCATGACAACATTCGCGCTTATTTTGACTGGATTAATCGGCCTTGAGCATTTAGGAATCATGTTTCTAGAAATGTTTGCAGGTCCACACACACAAGCAAATGCATTTGATATGCCAATTACCTTTTTGAAACAGGAAAATGCCCAAATTGCACTGAGCAACCAAGGTATTTACAATGGTGCCCTTGGCCTATTAATTATTAGTTCATTGTTCTTATTTAATGGCGTAACCTTACTAACAGTTATGCGGCTGCTAATGTTCTTTATTATGATCGTAGGAACTTACGGCGGCTTGACTGCAACCAAGAAAATTTTTATATTACAGTTATTACCAGCTGCTGTGACCTTTATTTTGCTCTTTTTGTAAGGCTGTCCTCAGATATAGGAGTTTCTTTTGAAAACAAAATTATCCAAACTTTTTGATAAAGTTTCATATAATGTTTTAATTATTATTTTGGCCATTGTATCAATCATTTTATCTATTCTTGATTTTAGTAGTAAAATCAATCTCGGTAAGGCACCATTTAGTTTTATCGACAACGGAATTCTAGTTGTTTTTGCTTTTGATTACTTTACACGAATGTGGGTAGCAAAAAATAAGAGACATTTTTTTATGACTAATATTTTTGATTTGTTAGCCATTGTTCCATTTAATGCACTAGCGTCATTTTTACGTGTGGCTCGATTAGTAAGAATTGCTAGGTTACTGAAAATTATAAAATTTACTAGATTGATTGGCCTAACCGGTAAGTTTTCTAAAAATGCTAAAAGATTTTTGAACACAAATGGATTTATATATGTAATCTATGCCAGCATTGCTGTATTATTTATCGCTTCTAGCTTGTACTCAATCGCAGAAAATGTTAGTTTACCCAACTCAATTTGGTGGGCAATTACAACAACTACAACAGTTGGGTATGGCGATATTAGTCCAAAAACGTTCACTGGAAAAATAGCTGCGGTTTTATTAATGTTTGTTGGAATTGGCTTAATTGGAATGCTAACCAGTACAATCACAAATTTTTTCGTGCATGATAAAGAAGAGAACACTAAAACTAATTTGGATAAAATTTATCAACAAAATTTGGCACTGATGCGCGAGGTAAAAGGGCTTAAAGAAGAAATTAAGAGGTTAAAATAGTAAACTTATCCATATCTGTTCACGTGAACACATTCCGCATTCGGCATGTCTTTCTGTTCTCTAATTTAGTTTAGGACAGTTCGATAAAGTAATAAATAGAATCTAAGTTCGCCTACTGCGGGGAACTCTCCCGGCTTACGGCGAACTTAGATTCTATTTGTTACCACTTTATCTCACTCACTGCACAAAAAAAGAACCCAAGATCTTCTCATTTC
>NZ_BJWE01000067.1 GCF_007990205.1 Pediococcus parvulus
TTTTTGTAGTTTCAACCTTTAGTAAATAAATAAAATATTTGGTTACTTCTTGCGTAGAGTAACCTTTTTTATATTACCGCTATTTTATTAGAGAATAAATACTTAAAATAAAAAATCACGTATACTGAAATAATTTTCAGGTTATGTGATCTGTATATTTCAATTATTGACAGCCAAATTTTTAATTACCGATTGGCCAAAAAAGCAGATATAAAAAAATTAAGTCTCACATTGACCAACGAGTCATTGACTTATTGGTCAACGGAGCTTATACTCTGCTTATTAATTAGTTGAAGCTAAGTATCCATGGACTTTAGCCGCAATTAGTTCACTAAAATTAATCGTGATTTAGAACTCACAAGGGGGCAGTGTTATGTCTAAAACAGTACTTTCAATTAATCATTTACAAAAAAAGTTTGGAAAATTCGAAGCATTAAAAGATATTACTTTTAACGTCAACAAAGGAGAAGTTTTTGGTTTTATCGGACCAAACGGAGCTGGCAAATCAACTACCATCCGGACATTACTCGGGATTCTCCGCTCATCTGGCGGTTCAGCGACCATTTTTGGTAAGGATGTTTGGCAGGATTCCGTCAGCATTCATGAACGCCTCGCATATGTGCCAGGCGATGTTTACCTATGGCCCAACTTAACCGGTGGCGAAATTATCGACCTGTTTTTGAAACTCAATCATCAAAAACATACCGGTCACACGGATGAGTTAATCAAAGAATTCGAATTGGATCCCTCAAAAAAGGCCCGGACTTATTCCAAAGGAAACCGACAGAAAGTGGCCTTGATCGCCGCATTTTCTACCGATGCTGACTTATACATCTTTGATGAGCCAACATCCGGGCTTGATCCATTGAACGAAGAAATCTTTCAAAAACACGTACTTGCTCTAAAAAACAACGGCAAAAGCATTTTATTATCCAGCCATATTTTATCCGAAGTTGAACGTATGTGTGACCGCATTGGAATTATCCGCAAGGGTCGCATCATTGAAACGGGTACGCTAACCGAAATGCGGCATCTCACCCGCACACTAGTGACTGTGCAAACACGCAAGCCACTGCCGGATCTTTCAACTAGCGAAGGAGTTCATAGCTTTAAAAATTCTGATAATGTAGCAAACAAAGCCAGTTTCAGCATGGATTCTGATAAAATGGCTCAACTTATGCTGACCCTAGCGCCATTAGAAATTATTGGTCTACAAAGTACACCACCAACTCTTGAAGATCTCTTCTTACGTTACTACCAAAAAGATGAGCAAGGAGATGGGCAAAATGAAGCGTAATAATTATCAACAAAGTGGGTTTTTAACCCGTTTTAATTTGCGCCGGGATTGGTTTTTAATTCTCATCTGGCTACTCATCTTGGGTGGTCTAATGGCATCTGTAGCCTTTAAATTTAACGATTTATATGGCACACCTACCTCGATCGCCAGCATCGTGAGCACCTTAAAAATGCCGGCAATGGTTTCCTTATTTGGCGCATTTGTTGCCAAACCGCCCTACACCAGAGCCGATGTGTTTGCGAGTGAAATGGTTGTTTTTATGGCCCTATTTATGGCAGTGATGAACATCTTTTTCGCGGTTCGAAATACACGGGGAGAAGAAAGTAATGGCATGTTAGAATTGATTCGTTCCCATGCGGTTGGCAAACAAAGTCCCTTATTAGCAGCGACTCTCGAGCTTTTCTTGATTAATCTATTTGTTGGCCTTGTTTACTTTGGTGGGTTACAAGTTTCTGGTATGCACGGCACCTCAATAGAAGGAAACTTATTAATTGGTCTTGGCCTGGCTACTAGTGGCTTCATGTTTGGAAGTACCGCCCTTTTAATGGCGCAAATTAGCGATAATCCCCGTGGCGCCACCATGCTAAGTTACCTATTTCTTGGTGTCACCTACTTGATTCGAATGGTAACGGATGTGGAAAACGCTGATTTGACGTGGTGGTCACCCTTTGGCTGGGTCGAAAAAATGTCCATTTATCATGAAAATAATTGGTTGCCCGTCATCTTTTCGTTAGTGTTGACTATCGTCTTACTTTTTCTAACTTTTTATGCAAGTCGTCACCGAGATGTCGACGCTGGCTTAATTGCGACGCGTGGTGGACGTAAACGAGCAACCGTATTACTCTCTGGACCATTCAGTTTAGTTTTACGGCTTGATCGTTTGAGCTTGATTGTTTGGATCATCAGTCTTGCCATTTTGGGAATTTCCTATGGCTCAATTTTCGGTACAGTTGGTGATCTTTTGAAAACAAATCCATTAATGGGCAGTTTATTAGGTCAATCAGCTTTAAACGCTGCCGGACGCATGATTGCCCTAAAATTTGCCGCGCTGTTAATGATCGTTTTTGCCGTATTAGCGACCGTTCCTAGTGTGCAAACGCTCTTGAGAATTAATGGCGACGAACGTAAAGGCTGGTTGGAACAACTTCATGCCAAAGCCGTTTCACGCGCCAAAATTTTTAGTAGTTATGCTGCAGTTGCCTTTATTATCGGTACTTTGTCTTTACTGGCAGCCGTGAGTGGCATTTGGTTGGCAAACACCACGGTTATGGATGACCCCTTATCGTTCGCTCGGTTATGCCGCGGCTTTCTCGGTTACCTACCTGCACTGTATGTTATATTAGGAATTAGCGTTTTAATTATTGGCTGGTTCCCACGACTACAGACCATAATCTGGGCGTTACCAGTATACGGATTGATTAGTTTATACTTTGGCAACTTAATGAACATCCCTGACTGGGCACAAAAAATAACTCCTTATGGCTGGATCAACGATGTGCCAGTTAAATCAGTTGATTGGCCACAGTTTACCCTTATGATGGTCTTGGCAGTTATCCTGTTCATCGTTGGTTTTATTGGTTATCGACACCGTGATCTGATTGAAAATTAATTATCGAAAGGAGTGCTCACTTCAATGACCGAAAAAAAAACTAATATTCCCATGGATCCTGAAAAAGTGAGCCGCATCATGGCCACCTCATTAACTGAGTTTGCTCATCGAGGCTATCGTGGGGCAAAAACAGAAGACATTGCACAAAAAGCAGTAGTTTCCAAGGGTATCATCTTCCGCTATTATAAAAACAAAGCGCATCTTTATATGGCGACACTCAAGTTTGCCACAGATCGCATTGAATCCGTTGCTGATTACAGTGTTTGGCATGATGCACAGGATCTTGATGCTATGATTGTTAATGCGACAAAATATAAAATTCAGCTTCAATTGCAATATCCTGAAGAATTTAAATTATTGTTAGATGCCTATGCGGAAGCAAGTGACGCTCCTTCCGCTCTGAAACATGAAATTGCTGAATTTTATAACAATCAAACTAGTGCCAATATGGCCAACATGATTGACCCGATTTTGAATCGACTCCCAATTCGCAATAATGTTAGCCGCAAAACCATTCAAGGCTTGATGTTAGGCGTTTTAGATCAGGTGGGGGCCGAAACAAAAACACTAATGCAAAAGAAGCCAGATGCCGATCTCACTGATTTTGACGACATTATTGAAAATGTCCGTGGTTATATTGATGTTTTGGAACATGGTTTTTTAAAAAAAGAGTAACAACAGGCAGAGAAAAAATTTTCTCTGCCTTTTTGATACCAATTTTGTCTTTAAATGTTTAAACACTCTGATTTTTAATGTTTTTCTAAATAATACTGGCAAAACACTATTAAGGACTTTAACTATACCAAAAAAATAGTATAATTCTAGTTGAATAAAGGAATTTTTCCTTTTTTCTAATTTTTAAGCTTTAACACTTATCCATTATATCTACCATTTCTTAAATTAGAGGTAATTGCTTATAGGCTCTATCTGAATAATGTAAGTCAAATTGTTACAAATATATGAAATTATTAAATTAGTTTCGATGTTTACGCTTTTTTATGGTATCATTTAATTCGCGTCTCTTTTAGTGTAACTTAGTATGTTAAAAACAAATATTTTTTGGAGGAATTGCAAAATGTTTTATTACGATTATGATCAATTAAACTTTTCACGCCGCAAATTGGACTCAAAAAAATCGAATTATTTACTCCGTTTTTCTTTTTTAGAATATAGCTTAATTTTCAATTTTGAAAAACGAGAACCAGGTCGCGCAGAACGTGAACTAAACTCATTTTTTGAACATCATAGTGAACTAATCAAGGAAGCTAGTCATGAAGACTTGCATCGGAGCTTAGTTAATGTCGTTGGTGACTTTGCCATGACTGGACTTGCCAATCATTTCAATGCAACCAATTTCGTACAACTCCGTGAAGCTTATTTAGACTGGCTGACCGATGAAAAACCAGAAAATCCAGAAGCTTTTCGCAAAATTTTGGGTTTGATTTATAAAGATTTCTTTGCTTTGCAAACACCTGAAGATCAAATTACTTCTACAAATACGGTGCCTAAGCAAGTTTACCAAATCACCTATTACGTGAATATGCATTTGTATGACAAGATGCAGCCGATTCGAATTGCTGAATATTTAAATCTTTCTTATCAGTATGTTTCACGACTTTTTACCCATACAATGGGCTTATCCATTCAGAGTTATATCGATAAACAACGTGTTGATGAATCCAAAAAATTACTTCTGCATACCGATTTACCGTTAAATGAAATTTCTCGGATGTTGAATTATTATGATTCAAGCAATTACATTAAACATTTTAAGAAATTCTCAGATACGACACCAAAGCAGTATCGTCTGCATAATCAACGTAAACGACTCCAAATCAAGCAAGACGCTTTAGCTGAAACGGCTCGACCATATTAAAGTTAAGCTAGAAAAATAATCCCAGTTATGTTCTAAGTGTGAACATAGCTGGGATTATTTATTTGCACCTACTAAAGGTTAAAACTACAAAAACTTATTTTGTTGCTTGATACGAAAACGTGCATGGCAGCAAAATTAGATAAAATGCC
>NZ_BJWE01000068.1 GCF_007990205.1 Pediococcus parvulus
TAGTAGGCACGACTTGGAGCCGCAGGACGGCAATTAAACTACTGCTTTTGAACCAAGTCGTTTAATACTAGTTATTGAAGTAATTTTGATCCTTTTAACCTTTAGATAGGGTATTTAAAGATGTTGCTTTATGATTGGAACTCAATCATAGTGCAACATCTTTTTTATAGACAAGCGTTTATTTATTGTAATGATTCGTTATATTTGTAAACGCTTTACATGTTATATGGTAAAGTGTAACTAGAGAAGTAGAAAAAATAAAAAGTGAGTGTTTAATAACGATGTAAAAAACGGATTTGTTAGAGAAAAATCAACAAAATTTATTTAAAATCCTAGAAATTCTTTATTTAGACGGAAATCCAGTGACCAAGCAATCGTTGACCAAAAAATTAAAAATTTCACCCAAGATGACGCTCTCCTTGCCATTGCGTTTACCGACCAAGCAATCGTTGACCAAAAAATTAAAAATTTCACCTGCAACGTTGAAACGTTATTTAGAAGATTTAAATGAGGATGTTCAACCTTTAGTTGATGAAAACAAGGTAGAAATCAAAATCGAAGCCAATACGGCGAGTTTCAAAATACTCAAAAACTTTGCACTTGATGATTGGCTGTTTGATCGTTATTTAAAAAAATCACCCAAGTTTCAACTTGTGATGCTTTTTTATAATCATGGAAGTCTTACGACATATACCCTTCAAGAAAAATTAAATCTTAGTGAGGCTTCTTTGTATCGCACTATTAAACAGCTTAATACCGTTTTGAGTGAATTCAATTTGAGTATTCACAATGGGAATATTATTGGGGATGAATTACAAATTCGCTTCTTTTATTACAACCTTTTTCAAGTCATTAATTATTCGCCTAAAGTGCGAGATTTTAATTTGGATCAGTTTGTGAATGAAGTGCAGACCGAATTACATTTCTACTTTCACTCTGAAGCAATTCATAGGGTGCGTTTGTGGTTGACAATTTCTCAGCATCGGTTGGTTGTCCAGTCCAAGTTACAAACTAGAATACCAGAATCGGTTCGTGAATTATACGAAAACAATGAGCTTTATTTTCATATAAAAAAAGTATTTCAGCGCGTCTTTCATGTTCGTTCACAAACAAAATCGGAGTTTGAATCTGAGGCGTTTTGTGTCATGTTAATTAGTATGTCTGTATTTAATAGCAAGACAAATGTGGTTCAACGTTTTTACGATATTTATAATTCTCAACACACACGGTTGTCTCAGGTAGTGGATCAAACGAATCATTTGATCCAAAAAACGCTCGAAATTAAGGATAGCCAGTGGCCCTTTGAATTAATGAAGTTAGTTTTTGATATTTGTGCACGACCGTTTTGTTTTTCGGGTAATTTGGAATATATGGATGAAATTTATGCTGACTACTATGTCTCGCATTTTTTCTCACATCAGGCACGCCAGGTTGTTAAAGAAATAATGCGAGTGTTAACTCAATCCAAGTATGGAGAAGTGAGCAAATTAATTGAACAAAATTGGATCTATTTTCAGCGGCGGTTACTATTTGTGATCCGTGATTTTAGATACCAACAGATTAAGGATATCAATATTGGCGTAGATACTACTTTTGATTATTATATTAGCCAGTTGATTATTGATCTTATCCGCCAGATGTTTAAAAGAGATTTGCGAGTTAATGTAAACTATTATCAGCCCGGGAATGCCTATGATTTGGTGCTAACGAATTATCACGACGAGCCTTACGATGACACGGATTATACATATTGGCTAACTAATCTAGGGATCACTCGTGATTTAGTAGCGATTAAAAAAATCGTTGAAACTCATTTTTATGAAAAGACTCCGGTGCATCAGTTAATGTTTAAAAAATAGTAGAGAAAAAGAATGGGAAAAATAGGCTTTAGCTGGGTCTCGTGCTATTTCCCAAATACTATTCCTAAAATGTAGAAAAGAGTCAGATTCTGAGTAGTCTAGATTATACTCAGAATTTAACTCTTTTTTTTTGCATTTTTTGAATGGAAATATGATTAAACATTAGAAAATGAGAGCTCTAACGCACACAAAAATATGAATTATTGCAATTTTTTTGAGTTAACTATAAAAAAATGAAATCGCTATCAGTTAAAACTTGCTATGATTAACTTGTAAAAAGGAAGCGGTTAGTTTTGAGGAGAGGTGATGATTGTGAAAAGATTTCTAAAGTCGTTACTAGTGTTTGTCACTTTAGCCAGTATTTTCGGATTGTATAGTCATCAACAAACTTATGCAGATGATGCAGAACCGAATTTTAACCTTGTCATCTCGCAAAACTCTGTTCATGTGGGGGACGCGGTTGAAATTAAAGTAAATCAATTGAAAACGGTGGAAGAGAGTTCAATTGATTTTAGTATGATTATTCCAACCGGGGTGATAATTGATAAAACGGCACTTAGCCAAGCAGCTACTAATGATGGATTTAAGTATCAATTGGAGAGCGATAAGTTGAACTTAACTTTAACTCCAAAAACCTCGAAAAATTTTGTCATTAAGTTAATTGCACAATCTGCAGGTGAATTTTCAATAAGTATTTTGGATAGTAAGCAGGCACTGACTAGTAATGTAGTCCAGATAGGAGCCCAAGCTGAGGCTTCCTCAGCAGAAAGTACGAGTAGTTCATCGAGTTTGCCAAGTACAGCAGATGAAAGCAAAAACAGTGTATCGAGTTCATCAGTCGAAAAAGTGGAAAGTTCAAGTTCACAAGCAATCAGTTCAGCAGAAGACTCAAGCTCACAAGTAAGTAGTTCAGCAGAAAGCTCAAGTACAGAAGCAAGTTCAAATGCGAAAACTACTTCAGGTAAATCGGCGCGAACGATTGTTAATGCGAACATTAAACTTGATCAGGCTGTCAATAATATCAATATTTCATATATATATCGTTATGCAAGTGATACAGATCAAGCCCTTACAGGTTATATTCAAGATCCAGACAAAGAAAAGATTACCGTTACCTATACCCTAACAAAGTTATCCGGAAATGGTGCTACCCCACCTCAAAACGGTGTAGTGCAAACGTTAGGAACGTTTACAACTGATGGCGCAAATGCTAAAACGGCATTCAGTTATTCACTTTTGGCTAATAAGTTTGCAGCGTGGACGACAAACTCAGTGGGATCGGTGTATGTACTGAGAGTAATGTTTGCAGGTACAGGTGGGCAAAAGAGTTTTAATATTCGGATTGTCTACACAGACGGGTTACTCAGTCTGACTGCTCCTTCAAATATTGATTTTGGAAGTGATTTGAATGCTGAATTCACTGGAAACCCAATCTATATGGGAAAGGTTGCTACTGGCAGTCAGGCACTTGAAGTTACTGATACCCGTAAAATTCCAACTGGATATCCTATAAACGGATGGAATTTGACGGTTGCTTTAAAAAAACAAATGACAGGAGTAACAACTAAAGGTGTTTTGACAAATAGTCTGCATTATATTTACAAAGGGACGGATAACACGCTAAGTTCTGCTTCAAGCCCAGTGACGAGCTTGACCACTGGTACACCAGGGAAAATAACGCCTGTTTCGGCTGTGTGGGATTCTAAAAATGGAATAGCGTTTGAGCCCACAGCCGGACAACCAGTTGCTGGTGAACAATATACAGGTGCGGTTACTTGGACGTTGCAGGATGCACCGGTTAATCAGTAGGGAGATGATGCCATGTGAAAAGAGGATTAATACTTGTGATACTGAGTGTTGCGTCGATGTGTTTGTTTAATTCACCGATCCGTGGTGATACCCACGTTTCCGAAAGTTATGTGGGATTTACGAAGGCAGCACCTGCAACGCCGCAACCTAATGTGCCGGACAAACCCATTTATTCAAAGGTAGAAACGGCATCACAAGGTAAACAACAATATTTGCCGCAAACAGATGAACAGTCAGAAATTTTATTGAGTGTCATTGGATTATCAGGAATGATTGTAGTTCTTGGATATGGGATTCAGAGAAGAAGGATTTTTATAGCAGCCAAATAAGTAAAAGGATAAACCCAAAAAACGAATAGGAGCCACTCCGACTTATTGCTATAGCAATTAGGGAGGATGGACATCCGTATGAGAATAAGATTTTACGAAAGTAAAATAAACCTAAAAAACGAATAGGAGCGATTGTCATGAAAAAAACAACTTTAATCTCACTAATTAGTATGAGCGGTCTTGTTTTAGGAGCTATTGCACCAGTTACTGCAATGGCAGCAGAAAACCGTACTGAAGACACAACCGCATCCGTTACATTTAAAGAAAACACGACTCACCCAGTTGATCCGGTCGACCCCACAGATCCAGATGAACCAGGTGATGGAAGTGGAACTGGCGAAGTTGGACCTTTAAGTATTGATTATGTTTCTAATTTTAATTTTGGAATTCATAATGTGCCAACCGAAGATGCGGTTTATACAGCAGAAGATGA
>NZ_BJWE01000069.1 GCF_007990205.1 Pediococcus parvulus
TTTAAATCCTTGGAGATTTTTTTGTTATACTAAAAATGATTAACAAAAATGGAGTTGAAAGTATGAAGTTTGAAACGAGCGATCTAGTGACGTTGGATTATTCAGATGAGGGAACAGGGCAGCCCGTAGTTTTTTTGACGGGATTTGGTGGCTCAAAGGAAATATGGCATCAACAAAAAAAGTTGTTATTGCAGCGTGGTCTTCGAGTTGTGAGGCTAGATTTTCGAAATCAAGGTTTGTCGCAGCATGTTAATTGGGGATTACGTATTTCTAGATTAGCAGCAGACGTTCATGAATTGTGTGTGTTGTTGAAATTGACCGACTTCATCTTGGTTGGAAATTCAATGGGTGGGGCAACGATTTATGCTTATCTTTCTTTGTTTGGTCCTGTGAACGTGCACAAAATTGTCATAGTTGATCAGCCGCCGAAAATGATTAATGAAAGTGATTGGCAGTTTGGGTTTAAAAATTTAACTTGGCAAAATTTCAAAGATCGTTTGAAGCAACCTTTAGGTCCGTCAACTTTCAAACATATTGATGATGACACATTTGCATTAGTCAAGAAAGTGACGGAGAGTTATCCGTTTGACTCAAAGCTTGATTATCCGTTGTTACTAAATCATGCTGTTCAGGATTGGCGGGATGTGATTAAAAGAATGTCAATTCCGATGCTTTTAGTTGTTGGACAGCAGAGTCCTTACTTTGATTATCATTTTAGTGATGAGATTCAAAAGATGAATGGTACAATCAAAACGGCAATGGTTGAAAAAAGTGGTCATATTGTGATGGCTGAGCAATCAGAAAAATTTAATCAACTGTTATGGCAATTTATAGGTAATTAAGAGCTACAAGAGAGTTGTTTGCATAACGCGTATGAAACCAATATAATTAAACTTGATTAAGTTTATAGTTTTTTGGGGAGGATACTTGTGAATATAGGAATTTTTACAGATACATATTACCCACAGGTTAGTGGTGTCGCGACCTCGATTAAGACCTTGAGGGAGCAGCTCGAAAAACAGGGGCATCAAGTCTATATTTTTACAACGACAGATCCTAAAGTAGACAAAAATGTGTACGAAAGAAATATTTTTCGTTTTGCAAGTATTCCTTTCGTTTCTTTTACTGACCGAAGAATAGCTGTAAGTGGTTTGTTCAAGGCCTATCAAGTTGCAAAAGAATTAAATTTAGATATTGTTCATACACAGACTGAATTTTCACTAGGCTGGATTGGTAAGTTTGTAGCTAAAAATTTAAAAATTCCATGTGTGCATACGTATCACACAATGTATGAGGACTATTTACACTACGTGGCGAATGGGCATTTGTTACGCCCTTATCATGTTAAACAAGGTACGCGAGCTTTTTGTTATCATTTAACGGGAGTTGTAGCGCCGAGCGAACGAGTGATAAAAACGTTAAACGGTTATGGTGTTAAAGCACCTATTCGTGTGATTCCGACAGGTGTTAATGTGAATCATTATGCCCAACATGAAGAAATTGATTGGCGAGAGAAATATGGTTTTCCTAAAAAAAAGAAAATTTTACTTTCTTTAAGTCGATTAGCTTATGAAAAAAATATTCAAGAAGTTATTAAAACCTTCCCGCAAATTTTAAAAGCAGTTCCAGATAGTTTGTTAGTTATCGTGGGTGACGGCCCAGCACGAGAAAGCTTGGAACTGCAGACTAAGAATTTGGGGATTACTGATCATGTGCGGTTTACCGGCGAAATTGATAATGACATTGTGTACCGTTACTATCAAATGGCAGACCTGTTTGTATCCGCCTCAGATTCTGAATCGCAGGGTTTAACCTATATTGAAGCGTTGGCGGCTGGACTAAAGGTGGTCGTCAAATCTAGCCCTTATACGGATCAGTTATTGGATGATCCATCACTGGGAGTGACTTTCGAAACGGAAAAACAATTCGTGCATTTTGCGGAGAATTACTTAAATCATCCGGTTAGTTTTGAAGATCCTGAGCCTCGGGAACGCAAACTTTATGATATATCGGCGGATCATTTTGGTAAGCAAATTGTAGATTTTTATAAAGATTCATTAGTGCTGTATGCAGATCGAGAAGAGTCTTCAAGCTTTTCTGACTAAGGGGGAAAAGATTTGCGAATTAATATGTTCTCTTCAGCAACAAAAGTTAAAGGACAAGGTGTCGGTAGTGCTTATGAGGAATTAATTTCATTACTGAAAACACATTTTCCCGACGAGTTTAAAATTAGTATTAATAAATATGGACGTTCTGAGATTAGTCATTACCATACGATTGATCCTCAATTTTATTTGTCGACGTTTATGCCAGGCAGGGGTAGGAAAATAGGTTATGTCCATTTTTTGCCCGAAACAATAGAAGGTAGTTTAAAAATTCCTCAACCATTTCGAGGGATTTTTTACAAGTATATAATTGCATTCTATAAACGGATGGATCATATTGTGGTGGTTAATCCAACGTTTATTCCCAAATTAACTGCATATGGAATTCCAGAAGAAAAAATAAGCTACATTCCCAATTTTGTGCACAAAAGCGAGTTTTATGAGATGAGTTCTGAAAAAAAACAAGCGTTGCGAAGGCAAATGCATATAGAACAAGATAAGTTTGTTATTTTGGGAATTGGTCAAGTCCAGGAACGTAAAGGGGTTAAGGATTTTATTAAGCTTGCAAAAAATAATCCGGATCTCCACTTTATATGGGCAGGGGGGTTCTCTTTCGGCAGAATGACAGATGGTTATGCGGATTTGAAAAAAGTTGTGGATAATCCACCGGCCAATTTGAAGTTTACAGGAATTATTGATCGTTCAGAGTTAGTCAACTATTATAACGTGGCCAATTTGTTTTTGTTGCCATCGTATAATGAACTGTTTCCAATGTCCGTACTAGAGGCATTTAGTTGTGGGACCCCAGTTTTATTACGGGATTTAGATCTTTATCATGCAATAATTGAGGGGTACTATGCGCCGGCAAAGGATGTTAGTGAAATGCAAGCACAAATTAGTTATCTTACTAAGAATACTGATGCATTAAAGACATTACACGAGAAATCTAATGAAGCCTCAGCACAATATTCAGAGGAACATTTAGCCAATATTTGGCACGGCTTTTATATGCGTCAGGCAAGAGAGGGCTAGAGTAATGTCCAAGAGAAATAAAATTGTGTTGATATTTATGTTAATTCTGGGTATTGGTATATTTGGATTTTCATTACGGAATATTAATCTCAATCATTTACTACATGACATTGTTCACATTCATGTGCAATGGTTATTGGTGGCGATAGGTTGCATGCTGCTTTATTTTGGAATTGAAGCTGTCATTACGCGAATGTTTGTGGTTAGTAACGGGGACCGTTTTTCTTTTCGAGATGCAATTCGGATTCCACTAATTGAACAGTTGTTTAACGGCATTACACCTTTTTCGTCAGGAGGCCAACCGGCACAACTTGTGGCATTAATGCAAAGTGGGGTTGAGGCTGGCAGAGCAAGTTCTGTCCTTTTGATGAAATTTGTGGTATTTCAAGCTATGATAGTGATTAACTTTATGTTTAGTTTACTGATTGGCTTTGATTATATTGCGGTAAAGATGAGTTATCTGTCTTTGTTTGTTGTGTTTGGTTTCTTGATTCATTTTGCAGTCATCATCGGTTTATTGTTAGTCATGTACTGGCATGGATTTACAAAAAAACTGATTAGTTGGATTATGATACCGGTTGGATGGTTTGTAAAAGAAGATCGGTATGCTAAGTGGAAAGTTTCTTTGGATGAGAAGGTAGACACTTTTTATTTGGAAAGCGTCCGTATAAAATCGCAGTGGAAACTGTTGATTAAAATTTTTATAATGACTTTCTTTCAACTTCTCTTTTACTACTTAGTGCCGTATTATATTATGTTGTCTTTGGGATATACAGGCATAAATGTCATTATGGTCACATCCTTACATGTTTTGATTGTCATGGTTATTTCTATTTTTCCTATTCCAGGTGGTTCAGGTGGGGCGGAATATAGTTTTGATGTTTTGTTCTCTGGTTTTATTCATAGTAATAGTAAATTAGTTTTAGCCATGTTGATTTGGCGATTATTAACTTATTACTTTGGCATGTTTGGTGGTATGTTTGCTTTAGTGACTAAACCAGATAAATTAAATCGAACGATTGTAAAAAAATTATGAAGTGAATTTTTAACCGTATTTCTAAGTGGAAGTGCGGTTTTTCTTATGTTTCCAAAAAAAGTTTTAATTAGTTTTGTTCAGGCTTATCAAGGGATTTGAACGCTGATTTATAAAAAAATGGGATTTTTGACTTGACCAAGTGATGAATAGTTGATATGATATTCAAGGTCGTTTTTGAGAGGCACAGCTTCTTGTAATGACAATCAAATGTTTTTTAAAAGTTGAAATTGGTTGTTGACTTTTAGAAAAACTGA
>NZ_BJWE01000070.1 GCF_007990205.1 Pediococcus parvulus
AAATGGAAATCAAAACGTTATAAATTCAAGATTAAATACAGATAATCTAGGGAAAGGAGAATTTTTTTGAAGGCAACGTTACAGAAAATCGGGACGGCACTCAATAAACGCATGGGGATCATCAAAGCATTATTTGTATTCTCTGTCCTGTTATTTGTGATTACGGAAGTCGGCAAAATTGCGAAGGAAGTCAGTGGCGCGCAGTTGGCGAATGCGCTTGCTTCGCAAAGCTGGTGGCATCTGTTGAGCATGGTCGTGATTGGTATTATCGCAGTGACACCAATGCTGACGTATGACGTCATGATTACAAAGTTTTTACCCAACCACTATTCACTTGGATATGTCTTAAAAGCTGGATGGATCACCAATACATTTACGAATATCGGTGGTTTTGGGGGCGTGCTGGGCGCCTCACTGCGTGCTAACTTTTATAATCGCGAAGCCACTAAGAAACAAATCGTGTTTGCCATTTCCAAGATCGCTTTGTTTTTAGTTTCGGGATTGTCATTATATTGTATGATCTCACTCGTGCTAGTCTATGGCTTTGGCATTGGGAACATGTATGGCAGTTACTGGATCTGGCTCGTCGGTGGTGCACTGTATTTTCCAGCTATCTTTATTTTTACACGGGTCAACGATTCGGAATTCTTCGATGGCCTTACGCTCGGCAACGTCGTTCGGTTATTGAGTGGGTCGTTTGGTGAATGGACTGGCTGTGTGCTGTTCTTCTTATTAATTGGAAACTTTATGGGATTACCCATTGATTTTGCAGCAGTCGTGCCGTTATTCGTGATTGCTTCGGTTGTCGGTGAAGTGTCAATGGTACCCGGTGGTATTGGGTCATTCGACGTTTTCATGATTTTTGGTCTCAGTGCGGTCGGAGTTTCTCGACCAGACGCCGTCGTATGGCTCTTATTTTACCGGTTATTCTACTATATTATCCCGTTTGCCATCGGGCTGGTCTTATTCATCCATGACACCGGCCATCGCTTAAACGTGCGCTTAGCGGGTATTCCTAAGCAGGCATTACAACGTGTTGCTCAGATGGTACTGACGGTTTTTCTCTACTTTTCTGGTTTTCTGATGTTGTTGATGTCAACGGTCCCTACCTTTGCATATAGCAATAAACTCTTCTTACAGTTTTATCCGTACACCTTTTTCTTTATTAATCAGGCCAGCAGTATTATTATGGCCTTCTCACTGATTGGGGTGGCGTTGGGAACTGCTGGCCGGGTCAAAAAAGCTTTTTGGCCAACGGTGATTGTCCTGCTGATTGCAATTTTGAATACGATTCGCTGGCTCGTCGTTTATGATGCAATTTCGATGAAATTTGTGATTTTCTTGATTGTGATTCTAGCGCTAGTGGCTTTGTCGCGGCATGCTTATTATCGTGATCGGTTGGCTTTTTCGTGGGGGCAAACGTTGTGGGTTAGCTGCGTGTATGTGGTGACCTTTATCTTGTATACGATTGTGGGGGTCTATAACGCGCCCCAAATTCATCATCGGCATGCGGTTCCTGAAGCTCTGTTCTTCCCATCACAAAAGCTCTGGTTATTTGGGGTGATTGGGTTAGTCTTAGCGGCAATGATTTTGATTATTATGTACCGCTACTTTGCGAGTGGCTATAACGCCCGATTGCGTCAAAAGATGGATGCGGCTCGGGTCAAACAAGTGATTGAAACTTATGGCGGCAATGAAATCTCACACTTGGCTTATTTGAATGATAAGTTAGCATATTACTATCAAGTCGATGGGGTCGATCAACTGATCTTCTTATACCAGCAGAAGGCTGATAAACTGATCATTATGGGAGAGCCATTCGGTAATCAAGCGGTATTACAAGCTGCCTTGGAACAGTTATTGGATGACGCAGATAGTGACGGTTGCTCGCTAGTCTTTTACGAAATTAGTGAGATGCTGACGATGCGCCTACACGAAATGGGCTTTGACTTTATCAAAACCGGTGAAGAAGGGCACGTCAAATTGGCAGACTTTAGTTTGGCTGGTAAACGGCTACGGGGTGAGCGGGCCCTAATGAATAAGTTTACCCGGGATCACTATGAGTTTGCCATCTTGCAGCCACCGTTCAGTGCCAACGTTATGGCTGAATTACGAGCTGTTTCGGATAGTTGGTTAGCAGGTGAGACGGAAAAAGGATTCTCGCTCGGATTTTTTGATGAGCAGTATCTCAATCAGGCACCCGTAGCGGTCGTTTATGATCCTGACCACCGAATTGTCGCGTTTGCGAATATTATGCCGCAGGGAAATCATCAGACGACTTCAATTGACTTAATGCGGTCAAGCAAATCGGCGCCATCCGGCATTATGGACACGGTCTTTGTGCACCTATTTGAACAGGCGCGTGACGATGGCTATGCTTATTTCAATATGGGAATGGCACCGTTATCCGGTGTGGGGGTTTCACGCTACAGTTTTATTCAAGAAAAAATTGCTCATTTAATTTACGAATATGGCTACCAGTTATATGGTTTTCAGGGATTACGGTCGTACAAAGAGAAGTATGTGACCGAGTGGGAACCGAAGTACATTGCGTACCGAAAACGTAATTCACTAATTTTCACCATTTTACAATTGCTACAAGTCGTTAATACCCGGGTGCACAAGTCTGAGCGGCACCGGCCAGTATGGTTGTTGAAACGATTGAAATAACTGAATCATGCACGTTGTTGATAAGACGCGCATTTTAGAATCAAGTTAGCCACTGTCTCAAAATTTTTTGGACAATAAAAAACATCAAGAACAGATATCCTGTATCATTGAAGTTCCTACACAAACAATGGAAGAGGATGTTGTCTTGATGCAGAAACAGGATAGCACACACCGCCAAAAAGGTCAGCACTTAACATCACTCGAGCGCGGAAAAGTGGCCGGATTCCGCCAAGCTGGGAAGTCCAATCGTTGGATTGCTGCTGAAATTGGCGTCTGCCCGCAGACCATTAATAATGAAATCAAGCGAGGTACAGTAGATCAGGTCAAGAAGAGTAATGGCAAGCGCGTCTACCATCGACAATACCTACCAGAGGCTGCTCAGGCACGTTACGAGACTGCACGCTTGAGCTGCCATCGTCCTGACAAGTTCGCCAGTGTACAGGTCTTCTTAGCCTGGTACGTACAGCGAGCTAAGCAGGACAAATGGTCGCCGGATGCTTCAATCGGCTATGCCAAGCGACACAAGCTGTTTACTCCTGAAGAGCTTGTTTGTGCCTCGACTTTGTACCAGTACATTGACGACCAACGCCTAGAGATTCGAAATATCGACCTGTTGGAGAAGACTAAGCGGAAGACCTCTCACCAGCACCACACCAAGGCTAAGCGCCTGGCTGGCCGCAGTATCGAGGAACGGCCTAAGGTCGTTGAACGACGCAGGCAGTTCGGTCACTGGGAGATGGATACCATTGTCGGTAAACGCAATGGCAAGGAGAGCGTCATCTTGACTCTGATTGAGCGCAAGACCCGTTGCCAACTTCTCCGCTTGATCGAAGAACGAGATGCAGACTCTGTGAGCTATGCATTGCGTGGAATCAAGCGCGAATGGGGAGCTTGCATCAAGACCATCACAGCAGACAACGGACCCGAGTTCACCGCCTTAAATACTGCTTTTGCTGGGACGGAAACTGAGATCTTCTACGCCCATCCTTACACGTCCTGCGACCGTGGCACCAACGAGGCACATAACCGGATGATCCGCCAGGACTTCCCTAAGGGCATGTCCCTAGATGACATTAGCCCTAGTCAAGTGCAGGCCACGCAAGACTGCTTGAATCAGTTGCCTCGCAAACAACAGGGCTACTGCACACCCCAGCAAAACTTTGAGGCCGAAGCACGGCGCGTTCGCCGCATGGCCCAGTAGTCTCTCTAGCGCCACAACTTCTATTTGATAACGGCCTGTTCTGGGATTGTCCTCAACGACTGGCTAACTTGTTCTTGCAATTTACGATTTTATTTTCAAGATTGTATTTGAAAATAAAATGTTACCTTTTACCCTATAAAGGTAACGCCAAAAGAAAAATTCCCAATGCATTTAGCAAAGGGAATTTTTTGTAATTAATTCGTGG
>NZ_BJWE01000071.1 GCF_007990205.1 Pediococcus parvulus
TAGTGGGAACGACTTGGAGCCGCAGGCCGGCAATTAAACTACTGTTTTTGAACCAAGTCATTTAATACTGGTTAGTGAAGTAATTTTGATACTTTCAACCTTTAGTGGGTTAAGTGTTACTCTGCATCTTGCCAGACTTTTTTAGCGGTGTCGATGACTAAACTTAATTTTGCCCATTGTTGATCAGCAGTTAATTTATTGCCTTCTTCAGTTGAAGCAAAACCACACTGAGTAGAAAGCGCCAAGTTTTCTAGTGGGACTTCTTCAGTAGCTTCTTTGATACGTGTGATTAATTGAGTTTGGTCCTCTAGCTCTGGAAATTTAGAAGTCACAAGACCTAAGACAATCCGCTTGTTTGCATCATGGTGCTCCTATCATTAGGTAGTAATATTTTGAAAATAGAAATATAATTAAAATAAGCAACTATTCAGGGGGGCTCTAAATGAAAGGAATTATTCTTGCAGGGGGATCCGGTACACGGCTGTATCCAATTACACGGGCGATTTCAAAACAATTGATCCCGATTTATGATAAGCCAATGATTTATTATCCGTTATCGACGTTAATGTTGGCAGGAATCCAAGATATTTTGGTTATTTCAACACCTGTTGATACACCACGGTTCAAAGAACTGTTAGGCGATGGTCATGATTTGGGCTTGAATCTATCCTATGCTGTCCAAGAAAAGCCGAACGGTTTAGCTGAAGCTTTTATTTTGGGTGCTGATTTCATTGGAAATGATTCAGTCTGTCTTATTTTAGGTGATAATATTTATTATGGTGGCGGCTTATCCAAGATGCTTCAACATGCTAGCGCTAAGCCGAAGGGGGCCACGGTCTTTGGTTACCATGTCAATGATCCGGAACGTTTTGGTGTCGTTGACTTTGATGAAAATATGCATGCAAAGTCCATTGTTGAAAAGCCTGTACACCCAGCTAGTAATTATGCTGTCACGGGAATGTATTTTTATGATAATCAAGTCGTTGATATTGCAAAGAATATTCAACCATCACCACGTGGTGAATTGGAGATTACGGATATCAACAAAGTTTACTTAGAACATAATGAGTTAGATGTTGAACTCATGGGCCGTGGTTTTGCTTGGCTTGATACTGGGACCCATGACTCATTACAAGAAGCAAGTAGTTTTATCGCAACCGTGCAAAAACGCCAGAACTTAAAAGTGGCTTGCTTAGAAGAAGTGGCGTATCGAATGGGTTATATTGATGCTGATAAAGTGTATGAATTGGCGCAACCATTAAAGAAGAATGATTACGGTCAATACTTATTAAGATTAATTGGGAGGGCTTAAATTTTGGGAAAATTAAAGGTAATAACGACTAAATTACAAGATGTTAAGATTATTGAACCAGCAGTTTTTGGTGATAAGCGGGGGTTCTTTACGGAAACTTACTCTGACCGTGATTTCAAAGAAGCTGGCATTGGTTTTGATTTCATTCAGGATAATCAATCATTGTCAGCGGAAGCGGGTGTTTTGCGGGGACTGCATTTTCAACGTGGCAAGGCAGCGCAAACTAAATTAATTCGCGTGGTGACTGGTGCCGTACTTGATGTTATTGTGGACGTTCGTGCTGGCTCGCCTACGTACGGGGAATGGGAGGGCTATATTATCTCTGAAAGTAACCATCGTCAATTGTTAGTCCCCCGTGGTTTTGCCCATGGCTTTGTGACATTGACTGATAATGTTAATTTCTTATACAAGTGTGATAACTACTACAACGCTGAAGCCGACGGTGGTATTACCTTTATGGATAAAGATTTAAATATTAACTGGCCTATTGACTATGATCAAGCTATGACTTCTGATAAGGATGCCAAACAACAGACTTTCAAAGAATTTGAACAGAATAATCCGTTTGTTTACGGCGAAATTTAAGGAGACGTTATGGAAAACTTATTAGTTACCGGTGGTGCCGGCTTTATTGGTTCTAACTTTGTTCACTATGTTTATAATCATCATCCCGAAGTCAAGATTACCGTGTTAGATAAGTTAACTTATGCTGGTAATCGGGCCAACTTGGAAGAAATTCTAGGCGACCGGGTCAAATTAGTTGTGGGTGACATTTGTGACGCGCCCTTGGTTGATGAATTAATGCAACAAACTGACGCGGTTGTCCATTACGCCGCTGAAAGCCATAATGATAATTCATTAAAGGATCCATGGCCATTCATCGAAACGAATATTATCGGGACTTATACGCTGATCCAGTCCGCACATAAGTTTAATAAACGCTTCCACCATGTTTCCACTGATGAAGTATACGGTGATTTACCATTACGGGAAGACTTACCGGGCCATGGTGAGGGTGTTGGCGAGAAGTTTACACCAACTAGTCGTTATAAGCCTTCCAGTCCATACTCTTCGTCTAAGGCCAGCAGTGATCTTTTAGTTCGGGCTTGGGTACGTTCGTTTGGCTTACAAGCCACCATTTCGAACTGTTCAAATAACTATGGCCCTTATCAATATATTGAGAAATTTATTCCACGCCAAATTACCAATATTTTAAGTGGGATTCGGCCAAAATTATATGGTAGTGGTAAAAACGTTCGTGACTGGATTCACACGAACGACCATTCTGCGGCCGTTTGGGATATTTTAACCAAAGGTAAGATTGGCGAGACCTACCTGATTGGTGCCGATGGCGAAATGAACAATAAGGACGTCTTGGAAATGATTCTTGAATTAATGGGTCAGCCTAAAGATGCTTATGATGTTGTTAAGGACCGTCCCGGCCATGATTTACGTTATGCGATCGATTCAACTAAGTTGCGCACGGAATTAGGTTGGCAGCCAGAGTTTACTGACTTCCGGTCTGGTTTGAAAGCAACGATTGATTGGTATACTGACCATCAAGACTGGTGGCAAGCAGATAAGAGCAAGGTTGAATCAAACTACGCCAAGAACGGGCAATAATAGTGTGAAATGCTAGAGGAGGAGGTTTCTAAATGTCAAAAGTAATGATTGTTGGTGCCAATGGTCAATTGGGGAATGAGTTGCAACGACTATTAAATGAACAAGGGATTGCATTTGATGCACTGACTAAAAAAGAATTGGATGTCACGAACCTAGATGCAGTCAAAGCTAAGGTTGCGGAATTACAACCTGTGGTCTTATATGATTGCGCAGCTTACACAGCAGTTGATAAGGCCGAAGATGAAGGCAAAGCCCTCAATTGGCTGGTCAATGTTGATGGAACAAAAAATTTAGCCCAAGTAGCAGCTGAACAGGATG
Organism: Pediococcus parvulus; assembly: GCF_007990205.1. Taxonomy (GTDB): domain Bacteria; phylum Bacillota; class Bacilli; order Lactobacillales; family Lactobacillaceae; genus Pediococcus; species Pediococcus parvulus. The sequence goes on from NZ_BJWE01000071.1 coordinate 3,254, forward strand.
TTAAATTGGTTTATGTTTCTACTGACTATATTTTTGATGGCACCAATAAAGGTGAATATTTAGAAGATGATCCAGCCAATCCCAAGAATGAGTACGGGCGTGCTAAGTGGGCTGGTGAAGAAGCCGTTCGTCACAGTGGTGCTGATTATTACATTGTTCGGACTAGCTGGGTTTTCGGTGAATTTGGACATAACTTTGTCTTCACAATGCAGAATTTAGCGAAGACACATGATAAGTTGACAGTCGTTAATGATCAACTTGGACGGCCGACCTGGACGCGAACATTAGCAGAATTTATGGTTCACCTAGTGAAAACTGAGGCCGCTTCAGGGACTTATCAATTAAGCAACGATAATACAGCCACCTGGTATGACTTTGCAAAAGAAATTTTGAAGAACACTGATGTTGAAGTAGTACCAGTTACTTCTGAACAATTTCCACAAAAGGCTTGTCGGCCACGGCATTCAGTGATGAACTTGAGCAAGGCCAAAAAAACTGGATTTATAATTTCTGACTGGAAGAGTGCAGTTGCAAAGCTTTTATCGGAGTAAAGGTTGTGTGACCCTATGCAAGATAGAGAAAAAATAGAACATATTT
>NZ_BJWE01000072.1 GCF_007990205.1 Pediococcus parvulus
TAGCTACGATAGTCAAACGATTCCTAACTCGAATCATTGGGGTTCGAAGACCGTTTCATGCTTTATTGCCGAAACGTGTTTAAAAAGGCAGCTTCTTCCGCTTAGCTACGAAAGGGCAACGATTCCTAACCCGAATCATTGCCCTTTCTATGCGTTTTAATTTTTTATAGCCGAAACGTTATTAAAGAGAGCAGTTTCCTCCGCATGCCAGTTCTTGCGGTCTGAACCTCGGCCACAAGAATGGTCAACGTCCGGAACATAATTGGTTATTAGCGTTTTTGGGCTAATAACCATCCCTGCGTGTGGAGTAGTAGCTACGATAGTCAAACGATTCCTAACCCGAATCATTCGACTATCTATGCTAATGCTCAGAAACTACCGCTCTCTTTAACACTCTTTTTTATACAAACTGAATCAAACTCATCACAATCGGCACAACCACTATAAACAAAATTGTACTTGTCGTTACCAAGTTTGTCGCAAACTTCACATCACCATGCGACTCGTTCGCCAATATTGGCATTACCGCCAAACCTGGTGCCGCCGCCTGCACAATCAACGTCTGCATTTCCATCGTTGGAATTGCATGCCCCATACTTGCTCCCCACATAATCAACATCGTGATCACAATTGGTGACAACACAAATCGACCCAACAACGCAAAAATCGTATCCTTATCAAAATTAATACTCTTCAAACCAGCATCCGCCAACACAATCCCAATATAAATCAAAGATAATGGTGTGACCAAATTACCTACATAACTTAAAGTATTATTTGCCCAATCTGGTACTGGCAAACTCAAAACCAACCAAACTAACGCGACCAAGAATCCCAACAATGGGGGTGGCAAAAGTTTCTTCCAGTTAAAGTTACCAGAACCTTTTTCACCCTTCTTCTTCGTTGGATCATCGTTTGAAATCAAGAACACACCAAATGCCCAAGTCGAAACGGTATTAGTAACATAATAAACCAAGAAATATGGCAAACTAACTGATCCAAACAACGCAATATTTAAAGGTAGCCCAATAAAAATGGTGTTCGCATTCACAACGGTATTCATAAAAATTCCACGCCGTCCTGGACGCACTCGCAAAACCTTTACGGCCAACCAAGCGATGATGTAGCCAATAATGACCCCACCAAATGAATAAATTAAGCCACTCGAAAGACTAATTAATTTATTCAAAGTTAGGTACTTCATTACAGATACAAAGATTGAAGCTGGTAAAGCCACATTCATAATCAATTTTGAGATGCTGCCACTAAAGTTATCATCAAACCAGCCAATTCGGCGGAGTAAATAACCTAGGGCCATCATTAGTAAAATTGTCACAATACTTTCAACAGAAGTTATAAAAGCCATGATAATCCTTCCTCTACTTAAATTCTTTTATTTTTAATACTTAGGTTCCCATTTCACATCGTTAATAGCCTTATCAACATCTGAAATAGATTCCTGATTCAATTTTTGATCCACAGCACTTTGAGCAACGGCCTTTGCTACTGTAAACGAGAATTGATCAAGTTTGGAAACAGGAGGTAAAACAGCTGCTCCTGGTTTGTTACCATCCACAATACCACCTAATGAATGAGCAGCTTGTGAGATCATTTCATCATTTAATACTTTTGCAGTTGAAGCAATGACACCTAAACCTAATCCAGGATAAACTAACGCATTGTTAGCCTGACCGATTTGGTAAGTAACACCATTGTAGGCAACGTCTGCGGCTGGAATTCCAGTTGCAACCAAAGCCTTACCATCACTCCACTTGATCAAATCTTCAGCCTTTGCTTCTGCAAGCTTTGTTGGATTTGATAATGGAAAGATAATTGGACGGTCAGTATGAGCAGCCATTTCTTTCACAACAGCTTCCGTAAAGGTCCCTGGTTGAGTTGATGTTCCCACCAAAATGGTTGGGTGAATGGCTTTAACAGCAGCTTCAAGCGTTGTTAATTCATCAGCATTGGCAAATTCTGAACGTGAACGTGCAAATGGTTTTTGTTCTGGTGTCAAAGTTTGGTCATCATCAAACAATAAACCTTGTTTGTCTACCATGTAGAAGTGTTTCTTAGCTTCTTCTGCGGATAAACCTTGTTGCAAGAACTCGTCGTAAATTCGCTTCGTAATACCGGCACCGGCAGTTCCTGCTCCGTATGACAAGTAAACTTGATCAGTCATCTTTTGTTTTGAAATATTCAAAGCACCAAGAATCCCAGCTAACACAATGATTCCAGTTCCCTGAATATCATCATTAAATGTGGTGATTTGGTCCTTATACTTATTCAAGATATTAGCAGCATTATCACGGCCAAAATCTTCAAAATGCAAGTACAACTTAGGGAATAAGTCTTCAGCAGTATTAACAAACTGATCAACAAATTTGTAATAACGATCGCCAGTAATACGTTCGTGACGATTACCAAGGTACATAGGATTCTTTAACAAATCTTGATTGTTAGTACCTACATCAAGCACAACAGGCATGACTTGGCTTGGATCGATACCAGCAGCAGCGGTATAAACCATGAGTTTACCAACCGAGATATCAACCCCGTTTGTGCCCCAGTCGCCAATGCCTAAGATTCCTTCAGCATCGGTTACCACGATCAAACGAATATCGCGACCATCAGCGGCATTCTTCAATGAAGCTTTCATGCTGTCAGGATCATCGATTGACAAGAAAACGGCATTTTGTGATTGAATAAATAAATCACTGTAATTTTCGATGGTGTCGGCGATCGTTGGATCATACACAATTGGCATGAACTCGACAACGTGTTGACTAAACAATTTGTAAAACAAAACACGATTCTCGTTGAAGATTTCCATTAAGAAAATCCGTTTTTCTAAATCACTAGTTTTTGTTTGTAATTGGGCATAAGTTTGTTTAGCTTGATCATCCAAGGTTTGGACATAAGGTGGTAATAAACCAACCAAACCAAGTGATTGACGCTCTTTTTCAGTAAACGCGGTACCTTTATTTTCAAAAGGATTATTTAAAATTTCTACAGGACTTTTTGTCATATTCATAACCTCCAGTTACTTACTTTCTGTTCTCAACGAAGGGTCACTATACACGCCTCAAAAAACTATAGTCAAATCTTTAAGAATGTATTAAAAAATCTAATAAGCTTTGTGAAAAGCCTAAGAGCATCACGGCTGACCATTATTAAAGTTTTTTAGGACTTTTAGATGGGATTTAATAGTCCAAAAAGTTATAATAAAAATAGTAAAGAAATAGACCGGAAAAATAGGAGGAGGAATAATTATGAGTAAAAAACTAACAAAATCATCAGATAAGATGATTGCAGGGGTAGTTGGTGGCTTTGCAGAATATATGGGAATAGATAAGACATTGGCACGAGTACTTTACGCGGCAATTTCAATCCCAGGATTTTTCCCATGTATTATTTTGTACATTGTGGCGGCATGGGTGATGCCGGAAAAAAATTAGTGAGCGGATTGAGACGGGTTTACTTTTACTAAATAAGGGCACTGGATGCGGGGAGAATTCCCCGCTGGAAGTGTGCTTATTTAGTAAAAGTGTGTCTTAAGGAGCTGTCCTAATTTAGTGAGCGGATGAAAACGTCCATGACTATACTCATAAGTGTGCCGTCAGCAGGATGAAGTCCGGCGCTAGGCATGCTTATGAGTATAGTCATGTTTTCAGGAGCTGTCCTAATATAGTGAGCGGATTGAGACGGGTTTACTTTTACTAAATAAGGG
>NZ_BJWE01000073.1 GCF_007990205.1 Pediococcus parvulus
ACTTTTTCTTCACTCACTACACAAAAAAAGTAGACTTTAAGTTCTTCTCAAAGCTTAAAGTCTACCTACGAGGAAAGGGTTTCGCGATTAACATCTTCAATATCAAATTTGTTAATAACTTTACACCTTCATTGTTCAATTGTTCTACCGTCGTGAACCTGACCTACCTGTGATCGTTGTTATCAAAATCTGCTAATTGTGATCAGCGTAAGTTTGAATCCCACGTGATACATACACAAAATACAGGCTAACGGTGATTAAAGACGGTTTTGGAAGAAATTAGTTTTACTATCCTAAATACCTCCGCAAACGTACTAGATACTTGTTACTTACTAACTACTGTAATTCTTTGAATAATCGGAACCTGTAAGTTATCTCTAACTTACGTTTACTCTTGTCATTGGCAACACCTGCTTAAACCGAAGCCTAATTACATATTAACCAAAATCTTTATCATATTTAGTTGCTTCGTTACCAGAAAACTACGCACCTATCAATCGCACATCTAGGCTTTTGAGCCAAGTACTAACTACTTTATCCGCTCACAATGTTCTTCAACATCAAAACCTTGGAAACCGATGCTCATAACTCAAGGTATCATTATCATACTCTCCTGAGTTGCACATCAAAACTTTTGAGCTAACGTACATAATCAATCTGACTGTAAACTGCTCACATGTTTTTCAACAAGCAAAACCTTTACACGATGCCCATGATTGATAAGCCTTCACCACATAGTTCCAAGTTGCGCTTCTACGTTAGATCACCATCGGCAACTATCGACTGACCTAAAGCGCTTTGAGAAGTTTGAGTTAATCGGAAATCTTTCATTCCCTTTCCTCACTTATTATATTAGCACATCATGTAACCGCTTGCAACATTTAAAACAACTTTTTTTGAAAATTAAAAAGCCAGGGGAGTTAAAGATTAACACACCGGCTTTAGTGACAGTTTATTCAGTTAATTTACAAGAATTTTAATTCCTTTATAGATGCTGTAAATGAAAAATCCAATTGATACAATGGCAAATATGCCCAATAAAATCATGAGAAGCCAGCCAACCGAAGTGGGGTCATTTGAAATTGCTCCCTGAATGCCTGCAATGATTAAAATTGCAAATAGAAAAATAGCAGGGAATAGATGAACGAGTAGCGCATGGGCTGCATAATGGCGAGTTTGTGGGCGATCACTAGTGAGGATCCAAACAATTAATGGAAACAAAACTGGCAAAAATAAAATGCTCAAATAGGAAAGGGAACTTAGTACTTTGTTTTCAGTTGTCATTAGAAATAACCTCCTAGTCATTTATGATAATTACATTGTACAGGACTTTTCATGTGAGGTATACAAATATGAATACTAGAATAAATTCACAAAAAAATAGTAGCACCTAAGCACTACTATATCCATTATTAAAGTTTAGCTTAATGTTGCAGGTCGACAATATCCAACACAATGCCACCATGGTGAAGCAACTTTTTCAGTGATGACACCGCGATTTTGAGCATCAATCATTTTACCGTTACCAACATAGATACCTACATGAGAGATGCTTCTCTTACTTCCTCCAAAGAAGACGAGATCGCCTTTCTTACGAGTGCTCGTTGAAGCCTTTTTGTATTTATTGTATTGTGACTGAGCTGTTCTTGGAAGGGTCTTATTGATGGCTTTCTTGTAAACGTACTTTGATAAGCCGGAACAGTCAAAATATTTAGGACCAACTGCTCCGTAAACGTAACGTTTTCCTAATTGTTTACGAGCTTGGCTATAAATCTTGGCATAAGTTGCGGTACCAGGTTTGAGCTTCAAATAACCATGCCATACCCAGCCAGCTGCCTTGCCATTAGTACTGATGGCGTAATAGTATTGTGTTTTTACGCCGTTTCTAAGAATAATACGCGACTTCGTAACTCGGAAAGTAGTTCTTGGATAGTTTTTTAATTGATGAGCGGTTTTAAAACTAACATAAGGTAGTTTACCATTCAAATTGTAAAGAGAACCCTTAGCGCTGGTACGAACATAAGATTTGACCGTGACGTTTTTAGTAGAAACTACACGAAATGTTGTAGCCGCGTTTGCTTGAGTTGCATGAACGGCAGTGATTCCGATAAAAATGCTTAGAATTGCGAATATTCTCAGTATGTACTTCATATTAGATATTACCCCCGTGCGAATTGTATAACGTTCATGATACTTAATTTATATTACAGGGAAGTAACTTAATAGTGTCAATGCAATTAAAGTGACCTCAATAAGTCAAAGACTTTTGTAATATTTGATAAAATTTTAAATTATGTTGCAAAAAAAATTCACCCTCAAAAAATAGGTGAATTCTTAATAATTGCAATTTTATGCTTAATTAGCACTGTCTAAAGGAATTTGTTGCGTACGTTTCTTCTTCAGCTCACGCAATTGGTTTTTTAAATCTTCAATGGCGTCTTCATGCTTTACCTTCCACTCTTTGTAGGTTGAACGAGTGTCTGTATCACCAATATCCAGTCCAGTTTCAAGCCAAAAAACAGCTTCAGTTAAACTGGCAAAGTTTTTCATCCACAGGGTGTGGCCATTGTCGGAATCGAAAGCAACATATGATTTGTAGTGCTTTGTCAGATAGGTGTGTTTCATGATCTTAAAAGCTTTGCGTTGTCTGGTCAGTTTGTAGTCGGGTAGAATAAAATGGCCTTGGCTTTTGAGCTCGGGAACATTATTATTTCGCTTTTGTTCTTTATAATCGGTTAAAAATTCTTTTGCGGTTGGTTCTGTGATTAACTTGACATCGACTTGGCTCATGGTCATTCCCCCTAAAAATATATTAGTTATATTTTACCATAACAACAAGAAAGATACGCTATGTAAACGAGCGTTTTGTCCGATTTTAAAGGATAGTTAAATTTTATTACCGGTTTTTAATAGTTCAAGATTGTTTATTTTGAAAAATTAGTCTATAATTTTTGTTAGATAGAAAGTATTCATTATTCGTAATGTAACGGGAGATGGAAATATGAGAAAATATTTAGCTGAGCTCATTGGCACTTTTGTATTAGTTTTTGTCGGAACGGCAACGGTTACGATTGCTAAAGGAAGTACTTTGACAATTGGATTGGCGTTTGGATTGGCAGTTACTGTGATGGCTTATTCGGTTGGCTCAATTTCAGGAGGTCATTTTAACCCAGCGGTATCATTGGCAATGTTGTTAAATCATCGATTAGGAATCAAGGATTTTGTGGGCTATGTGATTTCACAGTTTGTTGGCGCAATTTTGGCATCTGCAATTGTGTTTGATTTAGTTCATGAATTAGGATTGTCGACAAAGAATTTGGGACAAACGGACTTTCCGAATATTTCGGTGGGTGGTGCGTTTATTACGGAAACGTTGGTAACATTCCTGTTTGTGTTGGTTATTGTGTTGGTCACAAGTAAAAAGTGGGGCAATGCAAACTTTGCGGGATTGATTATTGGAATTACATTGGCGTTGATGATTATAGTGGCGTTGAATTTGACGGGAGGATCATTGAACCCGGCACGAAGTTTTGGTCCGGCGTTGTTTGCGGGTGGTTCAGCGATGACTCATTACTGGTTGTATTTGGTGGCACCATTGGTAGGAGCGGTGTTGGCTGCTGGTGTGGGTAATTATTTGGGCAGTGAAGAGTAAAGTGCGCGAGACAAGTCGGTAAAAGGCAGATTATAAGCATGATGTATGCGGGATCGCAAT
>NZ_BJWE01000074.1 GCF_007990205.1 Pediococcus parvulus
TTTTTTTGATAATCATTTGAAAGTGAATTATCGAATTGTGGCCCCTAATACGTTTTTAAAATGATTCATCGCCCATTCAGCACCAGCTGGTGAGAACGTGGCCACGGCTGCTTGTGGAATCACAATGTGGTAATCCAGGTTGTAGGCACTGATTGCGGTGTGGAGGACACAAATATCAGTGCAGACACCAGCAATCCAGACTTCATCAATCCGCCGTTCCCGCAGGTAGTTATCCAAATTGGTGTTTTGGAAGGAGGAGTAACGGTTCTTATTGAATTTGTAGACATGGGAATCGTCATGATGTCGATCAAACCAGCTGCCGACTTGGCCGTATAGTTTCTGACCGGTCGTCCCAATAATATTATGGGCCGGATATAGTTTGGTTTCTGGATTGAATGGGTCATTAAGCCGGTGACCATCAGTGGGAAAGATCACATAATCATGCTGGCTTAAGAATTGATCGGCTAACCGCATAATTTCTGGGGCCAACGTCTGCGCTGGCTTGCCAACCGTTAGTGATCCCTTATCAGCCACAAAGTCGTTTGTATAGTCAATAATTAAGAGCGCTTTAGCCATCTTAATGTTCCTCCGTAAATTGAGCTTTAGTAATTAACTGTTCTTGCAATTCAGCCAATGTAGCTGTTAAGTAAACTGGGTACCGATCGGGGTTAACTAACCGTTTTGTGGCTTCTGGTAATTCTGCTACTTGATCCATTGAGAATTGCTGAATCTTAAAGAGATCATTTTCGATTGGGGAAGCATTGGAACCCAGATATTCTTGCATCAATGGCTTAGCATTAAAGTTAGTCAGAACTTGGCTGGCGTGCGTGGCTGCCGAATTAGCATTAACCACTTTCAATGGAGCCGTGATGTGCTCATCAGCCAGGGCAATCACATCGGCGATCGCTTGATGAAGGTTATCTTGCCGGTAAATCCGGTAAACTTGCTTATTACCAGGCAGGGTGATCTTTTCTCTGCTATCACTAACCTTAATTTTTGGGATCCATTGATCATTAATCTTTTCTTCGGCGAGCTTATAAACGCCACTTAATACCGGACTGGAGGAACTGGTAATTAAACGTTCCCCAATCCCAAAGTTATCAATTGGAGCTCCTTCATCCAACAACGACTTAACTACATGCGCATCAAGGGCATCTGAAGCTGTAATCTTTGCCTTGGGGAAGCCAGCATCATCGAGCATCTTCCGGGCTTTGATGGCTAATTGCGAAATGTCACCGGAATCTATCCGGATCCCGACTGGTTGGTGCCCTTGAGCGCTAACTTGCTTGAAGACCCGAATCGCGTTCGGCACTCCTGACTTCAAGACATCATAAGTATCAACGAGCAAGGAAACTTTGTCAGGATAAACCTTGGCCCAAGCTTGAAAGGCACTTAATTCATCAGAGAAGCTTTCGACCCAGGCATGTGCCATTGTGCCGGCCGCGGGAATATTAAATTTACTGGCTGCTTGTAAGTTCGACGTGCTGGTACAACCGCCGATCACCGCGGCTCGCGCCCCATACGTGGCGGCATCAGGGCCTTGCGCCCGCCGCGCGCCAAATTCCATAATTGGTCGGCCTTGAGCGGCATGGTTGATTTGCCAAGACTTCGTCGCAATTAATGATTGATGGTTAATGATGTTTAGAATAAAGGTTTCTAACAGCTGGGCTTCAATCAACGGTCCACTAATTGAAATAATTGGTTCCCGTGGGAAAACAGGGGTTCCTTCTGGTAAAGCCTTAATCGAGCAGTGATTTTTAATCTTGCTCAGGTAATCCAAAAACTCGGGAGTAAATTCATTCAGGGAGGTCAGGTATTCAATATTCTCCTTAGTGAAATGCCAATTTTGAACTTGTTCTACCACTTGCTGGAGACCAGCGACAATGACAAAACTACCGTTGTCGGGAACCCGGCGGTAAAAGACGTCGAAGCGAGCTTGTCGATCATGGGGTAGGGTAGCGTAGTACCCATTGGCCATGGAAAATTCATATAAGTCGGTTAATAGTTGTAGATTCATCTTAAATGCTTCCTTTTAAGTAAAAATTACTTTAATTTGGCTAAAAATAAAAGTATGGTTAACTTTTATTTACGTCTAGTATAAATACTTTGCAGCAAAATGCAAATGATGCCCTTTAGTTAAGTTGGTAGAGCTTTGGTGGCCGCCCAGAATGGTTCAAAGTGGCGGCCCCGACTTCTTTGAAGAGGTGGTTGTGAGTTTTCTTAAAGTTGGAATTATCAATCTTGTCAATTGTCGTACCTAAGAAAGCCGCAAAGACTTCGCGCGCTTGGCGCAGGGTAAAGGTATTACCTAAGATCCGAAGAATTTGGGGTTGATAGTCCAGCTTGTTTTTAATCCGATTAATGGCGGTGGTAATGATTTGAATATGATCAAAGACCAGGTGACCGGCGGGACTTAGGATAATCTCCTGTTGGTCATGGGTGATCACATAGTTGCCCTGATCTTTATCAAGCACGAACCATTGGGCATCTGTGGCCCCATACCCTGGATGCAATTTTGGGGTTGATGGTAAATAGGTCATATAGGCGAGTGCCAGTGCCCGAGTTCCCGTAACCCGCTTGGGATCTGTAAAGGTGGCCAGTTGTTCGGTTGAATTCATCGGAACTTGCAGGCCAATTTTATCGTCAATTAGACGAATGCAGGCCGCGTCGGCACTCTCTTTACTCCGCAAGAGGGTTTCGGGGAGGGCCCAATGTCCCTTTAGAGGTTCATCTGCCCGCTTAATCAATAGTAATTGTGGTCGGTGTAATTCAGTATTAAAACTCCAAATGACGTTGGTGATGGTCACCAATGGCCGGGCAATAATTTCACTATCCAATTGACGCTCCTCCCTTCATAATTGTTAACTCAACTCTATTTTAGCATTTCTCGGCCACTAGTAATTGCCCAGTTGCTTTAAATCATGTTTGACGAGGATTGCTAAATTTTGAATGGTGATCGACGTCGGCTGGGCTAACCATAAGCAAAAAGTATTCCAGAAAATACCGACGGCAATGCGGGTCATATATTCAACTTTGGTATCGTTAGTGACATCGACGTGTCAAGCAACACTGGGGTGGCGGAGATGGAAACGCCGAAAGAAAACCGGCATCGTTTGGTTAGCATTATCCAAGATCTTATAGCTTAAACCAGCTTTAACTAACAAAGCCAATTTAGCTGAGTGAGCTGGCCAGTAAGTAAAGAAGTCATCGATGACTTCTTTATAGGTTTGGGGGTTAACTTGCAAGATCCAATCAGTGTATTTCTTTAGTAAGGAAATAACATACTGATTAATCACATCGTCTTTGCTTTTGAAATTCCGGTAAAAAGTCCGCCGGGAAATATGGGCTTGGTTACTAATATCGATCACGAAAATTTCTTGGTACGGTTTGACGGTTAATAATTTTTTACAGGCTCAAACCAAAGAACAATCAGCTTTTATTGAGCTACTTAAACAGCAGTTAGAGGTTAAGGACGAACAGATTGCAACGACTAATAGGATTGCCGATCAAGCACAACAATTAGATTTAACTACACACAAACAATCACAACCATCATTACCTCAACAAACCGAATCTGAGAGAGCGTAAAATATC
>NZ_BJWE01000075.1 GCF_007990205.1 Pediococcus parvulus
CCAATTGTCTTTTAAGAAAAATTCCTTTTTCCTTTGCGACAACTTTATTAGTATATCATCTGGCTAGCAGCTTGTCAACAAAAACTTTTAATTCTTTTTTGAAGAAGCAAGCTGTTCTCCGTCAGGCAACGTATATAAATATACCAAGTCATAAACATTTCGTCAAGCATTTTTTGAAATTTGTTTTGATTTGTTTCATTTTTTGCTGAAAATCACCGTGTTTTTCACCTATACCAATTTCAGATTGACTGCTTTTGATACCCATCGGATAAGCCATTTCCTAGTCGTTGAACGCCTAAATCAATTTGTGAAAGAGAAACGCTACTAAAACTAACTCTCGCGCCATTTTTATGTGATTTATCTGGAAACAGATTGGTTGAAGGAATCACCATCACATGAAAACTGGGCTTTAACTGTTTTGTTTGAATGCTTTCTAGGTCGATATTCTCCGGAACAGTAATCCAAGTGAAGAATCCACCCTGTGGTTTCGTATAACTTACATTGTTTGGCATGTATTGTTGCATTGCTTTCATCATAGCATCCCGTTTGATTCGATAACTTTTTCGCAACTTCTCTAGATGGTTCGACAAACTATACTTTGATAGATAAGCATTCACTGTTTGAATCATGATATTTGAAGTCTCTAGATCCGCACCAGCTTTCAATTCTTGCAGCCGATTAAAAACTTGACCACCAGCTGATAACCATCCCAAACGCAATCCGGGAGCCAAGATTTTTGAAAAACTTCCTAATTGAATTACACGATTTTGTGTGTCCATTGACTTCAATGTAGGTAATGGCTCCCCTTCGTATCTTAGCCAGCGATAGGGAGCATCTTCCAAAATCAAAACATCATAACGGTTAGCTAATTCAATTAACTGCTGACGTTTTTCCAATGACATTACAATGCCAGTAGGATTTTGAAAATCTGGAATCGTATAGATAAGCTTTATGGAATTTTGAATTAGCATACGTTTTAGTTCAGTTAAATTCATCCCATCATCTTCCATGCTAACGGAAAAGTAATTTGGTTCATAAGCATCAAACGCAGCTAATGCGCCAATATAAGTTGGGCCTTCTACAACCAAACCGTCGCCTTTGTTAATTACAAGCTTAGCAACTAAGTCCAATCCTTGCTGGGCACCTTGTGTCATCATAATCTGATTAGCACAAGTTACTGTGCCATCAGCATTCAACAAATCAGCAATTTTGCTTCGCAGCTCAGCAGATTCCTCACCCACCTGATACTGTAAGGGTGACTTTTGGTTAGTAACTGCAATTTGAAAACTTTCTGCTAATTCTTGGTTGGGAAACAAGCTGGCATCAGGAAAGCCACCCGTAAAAGAAATCATTTCAGGATCTCTACTTGGATAGATAGCATTCAACCCACTTTTTGAAGTTAACGAAACTCGACTAGCAAATTCTTCTTCCATTACAATTCCTCCATACTTTTTCGGTTTCCTTATTGACTCTATGATACTAATTATTTAGTATGAAGTAAAACTCAACGTTCTCAATAGAGCGTGAATGCTTTTCATCACTAAACTATTTGAAATTTACGTTTCATACTTATATATAGAAGGAAGTGCATTAGATGGCTAATTTTTCATATGAGATTTTTGCTCAAGTCGTGACCACTAACAATTTCGGTCAAGCCGCAAAAATACTAAACGTAACCCCAAGTGCAGTCAGTCATGCGATCAGTCAATTAGAACATGAACTAGGATTTCCATTATTTATCCGTAACCGAACTGGTGTGGAACTGACACCAGATGGCCAACAAATTTTACCTGTCATTCAGCACATTTTAAACAGTGAGGCTCAGTTGCAACAAGTTGCCGATCAAATCCGTGGTCTAAATTTAGGAACCGTTCGAATTGGCGCATTTAGTAGTGTGTGCATAAACTGGTTACCCAAAATTATTCGCCGGTTTAAGAAAAAATATCCTGGCGTCGAGGTGACAATCACCCAAGGGACCTTTTCAGAAATTGCCGAAATGACTCGCATTGGCTCTGTCGACATTGGCTTTGCCACACTTCCAGTAGATTCGCAGCTTCAAACAGAATCTCTAATCGAGGATCCTATCTACTGCGTCACTCCAGCAGACTTTGTACCCAAAAACAAAACTTATATTACAACCGATGACATTGGTGATTATCATTTTATTCTTCAACAAATTGACTATGATCGTGATACCAAGAAAACTTTGGATCAATACAACGTGGCCCCGAAAGCCATTAGTTATTCAATCGATGATCAATCCATCCTTTCTATGGTAGAAAGTGGACTGGGTTTTGGAATTTTGCCTAAGCTAGCGCTGCAAAAGTTGACTGGTGATGTGAATGTTTATCCCTTTTCACACCAATACAACCGCACAATCTGTCTCAGTGTCAACAAAACTCAAGCTGCATCCCCCTCTACAAAACTTATGATGACCGAAATCCATGATTACCTGACCCAACACTATCAAGATGATTACTTGGGGCATCGTTCAAAATAAACATAAAGCTAATCTCTGGTTGTAAGTTAACTCTTGTGGCCGGTGTGCAACGATATATTTATATAGATGGTGAAATTTGTTATTTTCAAAAGATCCATATTGTTCAAAAATAAACATGTGAGACTTTCACAAACCAAAGTTCAATCTACTGTTAAACAATTAGTGGATATAGATTGATTGGGCGGCCCAAAGAGTGACATATGAGGAGGATCTTTAGTATGAATAAATTAAAACTGCAGGTTACAATCGACAGACCAAAAGGATATGTGGATCAGTTTGGAAACGTATATCCATTAAACTACGGCTATATTTCTGGTATTATTGGCGGCGATGGTGAAAAACAGGATGTCTATGTGATATCAAAAAATGCAGAAACTCCCATCGGAACTTTTACTGGTATACTTGTCGCAATCATTCATCGTGATGATGATGTTGAGACAAAATGGGTAGTTACATCTGAAAAAGAAGTAATATCCGAAAAAGAAATTTTTGAAAATACCCAATTTTTAGAAAAGCATTTCAACTCAAGAATAGAAATCCTGTAAATCTGCTGCTTTTCAAATGAGTATAGTAGCATTTAGAGCGTTTAAGCAGACTTTACTAGGCAGATAACAGAATCGTCTTAGTTTCTCTGTTCATTTTAAGGCTAAATTGACATATCCATTTCTGAAATGCTTTTACCTATTCTTATTGGTGAAAAATCTGTGCGTTTAATACTAGCAAGAAGTTATTACCTTTAATAAAATCTAACATTAAAATAATAAACACGTACGATCCCAAATACCCATAAAGCGCCAAATTATCAAACAGCACATTGCCTAAGATAATTTGACGCTTTTTTGAATTTTCCCATATCTTTAGAAAAGCTTCTGTATATAGAAGAGCAAAGATTTCAAATTATTTCTAGGTGTTTAATCAGTAGGACCGCTCGGCAAAATAAGAGGCTGATTATAACCACGACTCCCGCGGGATTGCGATCCCGCATCCGTCACCCAGCTTCCCTACTTTTCTCCGCTGAGCTTTAGGACCGCTCGGCAAAATAAGAGGCTGATTATAACCACGACTCCCGC
>NZ_BJWE01000076.1 GCF_007990205.1 Pediococcus parvulus
AAAATAATCAGCACCGAACGTGTAGGCCCTTTTTGGATAACGCAAAAAGACACCTACTCAGTGTCCATGCTATGCTTGTTAGCGTCGAAACCAAAAGCAAGCGAGGTTATGAGTAAATGTCCCAATACGATCCTACACTGTCCGTCCTTGGAATACCAGACCATAATATCAAAGTAGCCTTTGTTCGTCATGAATATCGCGGCAAGGGGGTACGTCGCCGCCAGTATCATGTGATTGATGCCGAGCTGACTTACCGGTTAACCCGGTGCCCACTGTGTGGCTTTGAGGCCTTGCACCCTAACGGGTTTTACACGGCCCACGTGCGCGTCCTCAATGGGGTTGAAATGCCGACAGTCATTGACTTGTACAAGCAACGATGGCGCTGTCATAACTGTTACCACACAATCAATGCCAAGACGCCGCTCGTGCAACCCAACCACACGATCGCCGCTCACATGACAGAGCGAATCATGAAGTTAGCGCATGAACGGTTGCCAGTCAAAACCATCGCCCGTATTATCGGAATCTCAGCCTCCTCGGTTCAACGGATCATTGACCAAAATCTCAAACTCCGACCGGCTCGCCGGCTACCCACGCGACTCTGCTTTGATGAGTTCCGTTCCACTCATGGCATGATGTCGTTTATCTGTCTTGATGCCGATTATCGGAATCGTTGTTGCTTATCTAGCAGTTGCGCTAACTGACCACGAAATTCATCGCTATGATGTTGGATGTTCGTCAAGTCGTGACTCATTTGAACGGTGTAGTCAGCGACTTCGCCGTGTTCGCCTTGATCGAGTCCGAGTTCTTCCTCTTGTTCGTCAACGCGCATTCTGATGACTCGTTTCAATAGTACGATAATGACGATGCAAACGATGGTAGTAAAGCCAATGGTAAAGATCGTTGCTAATAGCTGTAATCCGAATAATTTAAAGCCGCCACCATAGAAAAGACCGTTTAGAGAAATTGAGTTATTAACGGCTTTGCTAGCGAATAGCCCAGTCATGATACTGCCGACCATGCCGGAAACACCGTGGCATCCAAAGGCATCGAGTGCATCATCGATACCTAAGCGTGGTTTGATGAACGTAATGAAGCCGTAACTAGTTAATGTGGCGATAAGGCCAATCCAAAAGGCACCAGAAATGGTGACGTAGCCACAAGCAGGTGTAATCGCAACGAGACCACAAAGGGTACCGGTGCAGACACCGACTAGGGTTGGTTTGCCCTTGGTTAGCATATCAACGACCATCCACGTCATCATGGAAGTGGCGGTGGCAACGGTCGTGGTTAAGAAGGCTTGGATGGCGATGTCGTTCATGGCAAGCGCCGAACCGGCATTGAAACCGTACCAGCCGATCCATAAAATAGCGGTCCCCAGCAATACCCATAAGATGTTATAGTGCTGGGTCATATCCTTGCCATACTTGTGGCGGGCACCTAAGAATACTGATAAGACTAAAGCGGTGATACCGGCATTGATGTGAACGACGGTACCACCAGCGAAATCGATGACGCCAAGTTTAGCTAATAAACCGTTATCCCAAACCATATGAACCATTGGATAGTAGATGAGGAGTGACCAGAAGATGATGAAGGTTAATAAGAATTTAAAACGGATACGGCCGACCACTGCGCCAACAAATAGTGCTGGCGTGATAATGGCAAACATCATTTGAAAGATGAGATATAAACCGTTGGGAATCTTTGTCGCGGTAAGCGCGGTCAAGTCCACACCATGTAACCAAGTGGCTTTGAGATTACCGACAAAGCCACCTAAATCACCGGAAAAAGATAGTGAATAACCGAATGTGAGCCATAACAAGATTGCTAAGCCACAAATCATGAAGACGGATAACATGGTGTTAACGACATTCCGTTCGGAAACTAAGCCACCGTAGAAAAATGCTAATCCGGGCGTCATAAATAATACCAATATACTAGATAACACTAAAAACGTTGAATTTGCAGCGTTCATACTCCCAACCCCTATCCATACCATTTGATGTTATAAATTATAACATTGATTATTGAGTGACGCACTCTTTTTTTGTGTTTAGGTTAAATATTAAACTTACAAACGGGCTTTAGTGTCATTATGGAACTGTTGATGTCAGGTTTTGTGACGCAAAACTATTGAAAACTTGAGTGGACTCCTTGTAAATTCTTAGCAAAAGCCGGTCAAGGTTGCTTATTGGCAGAAATGTAGGAAGTGACTTCCAAGAGTGGTCGCGATTAGTTCGGTAATGAAAATAATTAGGCAATGGGGGGCAAGTGATTAATTATCTTAAACTAATTAGGGAAATTGGTAACTATAGTGCGTGCTATTGCTTAAGAAAATGATGATATGAAAGGTGAGGCGCTTTCAGCAATTGACCATTACTAACTAGAGCAGTAAGGTTATCACCACATAAATTAAAAGACGATGAGATTATTACATAACGTCTTAATAATTAAAACGGGGGTTCAGCTTATGCGAAAATATGCGATTATTGGGGTCGGCCACGTTGGGGCGACCATTGCTTATACATTAGTTTGTAAAGGAATTGCGGATGAATTAGTCTTGATTGATACTAATGCGGCTAAAGCTCGCGCAGAGCAATTAGATTTACAAGACGCTCAAGCCCGTTTAGATAGTCGAACGATTATTAAAATCAATGACTATCATGAATTAGACGACACGGATATTTTATTTGTTACTAGCGGCAACATTCACGCGTTAGACCATGCTTTCGGTAACCGATGGGCTGAATTTGAATATACGAAGCAAATCGTTCAAGATATCGCTCCGAAAGTTAAAGCAACCAAATTTAATGGCGTGGTCATCGATACAATGAATCCGTGAGACGCAATTACTCACTATTTCCAACGTGCAACGGGATTAACACGCCAACAGGTCTTTGGGACTGGGACTTTCTTGGATACGGCGCGTATGCAAAAGGTTGTCGCAGAAGCCTTCGACTGTGATCCAAAAAACATTAGCGGGTATGTTTACGGTGAACACGGCGAATCACAATTCAGCGCGTGGTCAACGGTTCAGGTTAACGGTATTCCAATTACATCCTTGGTTGATAAGTATCATTTGGACTTAGATGCACTTGAGGCAGCTGCACGCCATGGTGGCTGGGCGGTTCATTCTGGTAAGGGTTATACCAGTTTTGCCATTGCCACTTGCGCGGTTAAATTAAGTGAAGCGGTCTTTGCAAATGCTCGCTTAGCATGCCCGGTCTCTGCGTATAGTGAGACCTTTTGGACGTATGTTGGTCAGCCAGCAATCATTGGCAAAGATGGAGTCGAGAGTGTGACGACGCTTGCTCTGACTGCTGATGAACAAGCTAAGTTCCGTAATTCAGCGGACACGATTATCGAGAAATTCCACGCCTTTGATGACGTCTTAAGGTAGATTGCAAATTTAATCCGAATTTTTGGACAAATTTGTCAGCATAG
>NZ_BJWE01000077.1 GCF_007990205.1 Pediococcus parvulus
GCATGGCAACGTCCTACCCTCGCAGGGAGCGATCCCCCAACTACTCTCGGCGCTAAGAAGCTTAACTTCTGTGTTCGACATGGGAACAGGTGTATCCTTCTCGCTATCGCCACCACACTTCTCCGATCCACCTTCGTGGCTCGTGTGAAAGAAATTTATTCTCTCAAAACTAAATAATATCGAATCCTTCTCTTCAAGAACACCACTTTGTGGTTAAGTCCTCGACCGATTAGTATTGGTCCGCTCCATGTATCACTACACTTCCACTCCCAACCTATCTACCTGATCATCTCTCAGGGGTCTTACTTCCATAAATGGAATGGGAAATCTCATCTTGAGGCGAGTTTCACACTTAGATGCTTTCAGCGTTTATCTCATCCATACGTAGCTACCCAGCGATGCTCCTGGCGGAACAACTGGTACACCAGCGGTATGTCCATCCCGGTCCTCTCGTACTAAGGACAGATCCTCTCAAATTTCCTACGCCCGCGACGGATAGGGACCGAACTGTCTCACGACGTTCTGAACCCAGCTCGCGTACCGCTTTAATGGGCGAACAGCCCAACCCTTGGGACCGACTACAGCCCCAGGATGCGATGAGCCGACATCGAGGTGCCAAACCTCCCCGTCGATGTGAACTCTTGGGGGAGATAAGCCTGTTATCCCCAGGGTAGCTTTTATCCGTTGAGCGATGGCCCTTCCATACGGTACCACCGGATCACTAAGCCCGACTTTCGTCCCTGCTCGACCTGTCTGTCTCGCAGTCAAGCTCTCTTCTGCCTTTACACTCATTGAATGATTTCCAACCATTCTGAGAGAACCTTTGGGCGCCTCCGTTACTCTTTAGGAGGCGACCGCCCCAGTCAAACTGCCCACCTGACACTGTCTTCCGCCACGCTTAGTGGCGCGAGTTAGAGGGTTCATACAGCGAGGGTAGTATCCCACCAACGCCTCCACCGAAACTAGCGTTCCGGTTTCTATGGCTCCTACCTATCCTGTACAAGCTGTACAAACACTCAATATCAAGCTACAGTAAAGCTCCATGGGGTCTTTCCGTCCTGTCGCGGGTAACCCGCATCTTCACGGGTATTATAATTTCACCGAGTCTCTCGTTGAGACAGTGCCCAGATCGTTACGCCTTTCGTGCGGGTCGGAACTTACCCGACAAGGAATTTCGCTACCTTAGGACCGTTATAGTTACGGCCGCCGTTTACTGGGGCTTCATTTCAAAGCTTCGCCGAAGCTAACTCATTCACTTAACCTTCCAGCACCGGGCAGGCGTCAGCCCCTATACGTCATCTTACGATTTTGCAGAAACCTGTGTTTTTGATAAACAGTCGCCTGGGCCTATTCACTGCGGCTGATCTTTCGATCAGCACCCCTTCTCCCGAAGTTACGGGGTCATTTTGCCGAGTTCCTTAACGAGAGTTCTCTCGCTCACCTGAGGATACTCTCCTCGACTACCTGTGTCGGTTTGCGGTACGGGTAGTTAAACTCTAACTAGAAGCTTTTCTCGGCAGTGTGACATCAGGAACTTCGTTACTTTAAATTTCACTCCCCATCACAGCTTGTCCTTAAAGTTGAAAGCATTTAACTCTCAACAAGACTCGCTGCTTGGGCGCACATATCCAACCGTGCGCATTCCTTAGCCTCCTGCGTCCCTCCATTGTTCAAACAAGTTTAACTAGTACAGGAATCTCAACCTGTTATCCATCGTCTACGCCTCTCGGCCTCGACTTAGGTCCCGACTAACCCTGGGTGGACGAGCCTTCCCCAGGAAACCTTAGTCATTCGGTGGACAGGATTCTCACCTGTCTTTCGCTACTCATACCGGCATTCTCACTTCTAAGCGCTCCAACAGTCCTCACGGTCTGCCTTCATTGCCCTTAGAACGCTCTCCTATCACGCCACCTTGCGGTGGCATCCACAGTCTCGGTAATATGTTTAAGCCCCGGTACATTTTCGGCGCAGAATCACTCGACTAGTGAGCTATTACGCACTCTTTAAATGATGGCTGCTTCTGAGCCAACATCCTAGTTGTCTATGCAACTCCACATCCTTTTCCACTTAACATATATTTAGGGACCTTAACTGGTGGTCTGGGCTGTTCCCCTTTCGACGATGGATCTTATCACTCACCGTCTGACTCCCGGACATAAATCAATGGCATTCGGAGTTTATCTGAATTCAGTAACCCAAGACGGGCCCCTAGTCCAAACAGTGGCTCTACCTCCATGATCCTTAATCCGAGGCTAGCCCTAAAGCTATTTCGGAGAGAACCAGCTATCTCCAAGTTCGTTTGGAATTTCACCGCTACCCACACCTCATCTCAGCACTTTTCAACGTACACGAGTTCGGTCCTCCAGTGCGTTTTACCGCACCTTCAACCTGGACATGGGTAGGTCACTTGGTTTCGGGTCTACATCTACATACTCAGTCGCCCTATTCAGACTCGCTTTCGCTGCGGCTCCGTTTCTTCAACTTAACCTGGCATGTAAACGTAACTCGCCGGTTCATTCTACAAAAGGCACGCCATCACCCCTTAACGGGCTCTGACTTCTTGTAGGCACATGGTTTCAAGAACTGTTTCACTCCCCTTCCGGGGTGCTTTTCACCTTTCCCTCACGGTACTGGTTCACTATCGGTCACTAGGGAGTATTTAGCCTTGGGAGATGGTCCTCCCGGATTCCGACGGAGTTACACGTGTTCCGCCGTACTCAGGATCCTGAACTGAGGGATCTTCATTTTGCCTACGGGGCTATCACCCGCTCTGGCCAGTCTTCCCAGACTGTTCGGCTATGAAAATCTTTGGTAACTCAAATGTTCAGTCCTACAACCCCAGGAAGCAAGCTTCCTGGTTTGGGCTGTTCCCCGTTCGCTCGCCGCTACTTAGGGAATCGATATTTCTTTCTCTTCCTACGGGTACTGAGATGTTTCAGTTCCCCGCGTCTACCTCCAGCCACGCTATGAATTCACGTAGTGGTAACAACGGATTAGTGTTGTTGGGTTTCCCCATTCGGAAATCTCCGGATCAAAGCTTACTTACAGCTCCCCGAAGCATATCGGTGTTAGTCCCGTCCTTCATCGGCTCCTAGTACCAAGGCATTCACCATGCGCCCTTTATAACTTAACCTAACTTTACCAAAGGTAAAGTGGTTTTGAGTTTAGCGATTATTTTTCGAACTAATCTTGTTTTAAAACTCTATAAAACGCGGTGTTCTCGGTTTAATTACATTATAATAAATAATTAAAATTAGAAAATTTTTCGATATTATTTAGTTTTCAAAGAACAAATT
>NZ_BJWE01000078.1 GCF_007990205.1 Pediococcus parvulus
GAAAACAAGTTTACTACGAAAGCTTTTTTGTAATACTTTCATAAATTAGACTACTTAATTCATCTTTTTTACCTGAATACCGAATTTTATATGCCGACTTATTTAGTAATCCATCCAGTAATTTACTAATTTCGCTACTCTGCACTTCTTTGTGCCGTTTTTCAATTAATGTTGACCATGGTATATTATGGCCAACATTGATTCCGCGGAAACTATTTTGTAAGTTCTTTTTTAGTTGTATTTTTTCAATTTTATTACATTCAGGCACTAAACCTTCACCTATTTTTGGGAACAATATGGTACTTAATTCCGTCCACTCTGAGATTAATTTTACGTTAAACTTGTTAGCAAAACTTTGCCAATTTAATTCTGGTTTTAAATGCGTACTCCACAGATCATGATCGCTCAACTCTCTCATATTTTCAGGTATAATATCCTGTAACTGTTCAAATTTGGAAGCAGTACCTAACCCAATATTTATGCTTTCTGGAGTACCCTTAACCCATATTTTTCCATCAACTTGCTTAACAAAAGTAAGATCATTACTAAGCAAATCGTAACCAAGATCAAGAAGATTTACTAAGGTAGTCGTTTTGCCAGCTCCCTTATCTCCACAAATTAAAATAGCTTTCCCAGTATTATCTACCGCACAGGATGAATGTAACATTATGGATGGTGTAGCTTGGGATTGTACCAGTCCATAAATCAGTTCATCACGGATCACTCTTTTACAGGCTTGATTGTAATGTAACCGATTTGAAAAAATAATTGTTTCATCTCGATTAGTATAAATAATACAATGATTTTGAGAATCATAAACAAAGTCTTCATCCGTAGAAATGATATATTTTGCTTTTTGAAATACTTGATTTTCGCTTGGAGAATAGTGTTTTATCTTTTTTGCATGAACAAAATATTTTTCATAGTCGTCCACACTTTCCAAAACAAAACAATAAACTTTATTCTTTTCTCCCATACTTGAACCGTTTGAAACAAAATATGGAGATAAATGTTTATACAAATAATTCCCAAAATCCTTACCTTCGTAAAAAACCGACAAATATTCAACTTCAAGATGTTCTAAATCTTTTTGCTTTTTATATTTTTTTGAAATTTTTATCAAATCATTTAAAGCTTTTTCCATAAAAACCACCTTCCTAAACTTTTTCTATAAATTCATATGGTTTCCAATTTGGGATCTTATCGTTACCAGACAGCTCTATAACTAGACTACCCAATATGTTATTTAGTGATTGAAGAATCGCCTTCTGCAATCTTTCTTTAGCCTGAGACAATGATTGAATAAAATTTTCCTTACTCTTGTCTCACAGGCAAAATCTAGAGTTTGTGATTTTGAATTCCTGTTTGACATGATCCCAAATAGAAGATCTCCTTTCAAAAACTAATTAGCTGATACATAGTGTTTTAACCCTAAATTCCACTCTACGTATGAAAATAACGACAACACTATTAATATAAGTATGTTTTCCAACATCCAACTAGCTTTCACTCCCCCTTTCATTAAAAGAACTGGCAAATTTGTAGCAGATAATGAAGGGATTATCCACATGAAGAAGATTTGAAAAATTTTTGGATAAATCTGATAAGGTCTGTTCGATGCATCCATTAAGTATTCTGGGACCCCATTTAATGCGGATAAATTATTTATCCAAAAACTCAAAGTTACAATAATTGGTTCTATAATATTTGGTACTGATAGAAAAATCTTCTCTCAGTACCAATTTTGTTTTATGATAAAAAAATAGAGATGAAGACACACTTCATCTCAAAGAAACAATCCCTACACTGAAAGGAATGTCCTACATGAAGAATTGTACACTGGATCTATTGGGAATTAAAGACTCACACCTGGAATTTGATCCAAAATATAATAATAAAGTGATAGCTGCAGGATTTTACCAACATAAAAAAGTCCGCAAGATCCATTTGCGGCAATCTTATCCTTGTGCTTGCCCAGTTTGTGGTCAAAAAATGCGCTACAACGGTTTTAAAACCGTTGAGATGCTCGGTTTGCCTTCGGGTGGGATCACAAATGTTTTTTCGATCCGCAAACAAAAATATCTCTGCCCGGCTTCAGCTGCCTGCCCTAAAACTATTACAAAACTTGCGGAGATCAAGGACGTCAAGGCTAACGACCAAATCTCACAAGCCGTTAAATATCAGGCTATTTCTAAATTAGACCAGAATATCTCACAAAAAGATATTGCCGCTGATTTTGGGATCTCTGGAATGACAGTGATGCGCTTTGCGCAAGAGCTCTCAACTTACTTAAGGCCCAATCATCATTTCTTACCGCAAAATATCGCTTTTGACGACTTTAAAGCGGGCAACTTTTCTAGTAGCGGCATGAGTATCATTGTCATGGACATTGCGACACGCCGCACGTTAGATATCGTGCGTTCTCGGCATAATACATACTTACGAAGTTACTTTTTACAATATGACCGTCAAGCTCGCTGGGCAGTCCAAACGGTCACAGTTGATCTGTACTCGCCTTATCGATCCTTGATCCATGAGATCTTTCCGCAAGCGCTGATCATTGCCGACCGCTTCCATGTCGTAACCCAAGCTTATCGGGCCTTAAACTTAGTTCGGACACAAACCATGAAACAGGCGGGACAGGGTTCGCACAACGCACGTGCTTTGAAACATTATTGGAAATTGTTAACTAAAGACTCGACCAAACTTGATTTTAAAACCTATCGTAAAAGCAGAAACTTTCGTAATATGCAGTTATGTGAACAGGATATTGTGGAGCGTTTATTAAACATGTCCTCCGCTTTGCGACAAGCTTACGTTTATTATCAAACACTTTTACAAGCTGTCCAGCAGCGAGATCCAAGGCTCTTAGAAAGTCTAACACGTTCAGCTGCAGGCATGCCTGAGCCCATCAAAAAAACTAATCGTACCTTGCGTAAACATCTACAAGAAATCAAGAACAGCTTTCAGACGACCTTTTCTAATGGACCCGTGGAAGGAACAAACAACAAGATCAAAGCCATTAAAAAGACTGCTTACGGTTTCCGGAACTTTGAAAACTTCCGTTTACGTCTTCTCATCGAATTAAAGAATAGTTATGTCAGTTTGAATTTTCATAGTCAC
>NZ_BJWE01000079.1 GCF_007990205.1 Pediococcus parvulus
AAAAAACCGAATCCAGAAAACTAGATTCGGTTACCTCATTTTATTAATTTTAATTTCTAAGCGAAAACAGGTTGTGTTGTCACAATTGGTTTTTGCATATGATCATACATATGATCGCCAATCCTTTTTGTCCCAACTTTCTTAAAGCCATGTCTTGCATACAATCGCTTGGCATTCGGATTTTTGAAATCCACATTTAGCCCAATAATTGTATCCCCATCTTGACGCACAAACTCTGGCAAGGAGCGCAACAATCGGCCACCAATACCTTGGCCTTGATAATTTGGATCAACCGCAATGGAATCAAGGTACCACTCATTTTTAAAGGCTTCTAAATCAGGATCCAGCACATCACCATCAAAAATATTTGCCTTGAGGGTAATTCGGTCAATAATTGCATCCAGATCTTCTTCATACTGATCAGGATAGCCAAATGCAACACCCACAACTTTACCAGTTGTTTGATCCTCCGCTACAATTGTTGTAGCCTTTTCACCGGTATAGGCGTCAGTTTGGTATGCGCGTTGTAACACCCGCATCCAGACAGGGTCGGGGACATCATCCAGCTCATCTAACTCCATTTCATCATAAATAATATTAATCAATGGGGCTATCTGGCCGGCATCATCTTTATCAGCTTCACGTATAATTATCACAAAAATCCTCCTTTAATCTAATTAATAGGTTACGGGAAGACCATCAAAATGTAAAGTAGTTTGCAAATATGAAAAATGTCTATTTATTCTTACAAAACATTTCATAGTAACCAACAGCCGCAATGGCTTGTGAGGAACGGATTCTACCTTGCGCAATTAATTGTTTCAAGTGACTATAACGAATCAGTTGACTATTCACAAACTCATCACTGTCGAAGTGTTGAGATTCTGTTTTTTGAGGTTCAATTTGCGCCAAAATTAGCGTTACCTTTTCGGTGGAAAATCCCGCTGATACCGTTGAAGTCGTCATAATTTCAGTTTTCGTAGTTTGATACCCAGTTTCTTCAATTAATTCCCGTTTAGCAGCCTGCAAAGGCGTTTCTCCTTCATTAATCAAGCCTGCAGGTAATGACAAACTTTCTGCGTTAACCCCAACTCGATATTCCGTATTTAATAAAACATGTTGGTTGGGTGTAAATGCCAAAATTGTGACGGTGGAACCATGTAAAATGACGTCCCGATCTATCGTTAAGCCATCTGGAGTCTTAATTTTTTGTTGGCTTAACGTGAAAATTGGTCCTTTATAGATTTGCTTTGAATCCAGGATTTTTCCTGGCAATCCTTCATTTTTAAACATTTTTCAAATTCTCCATATCTTCAGGAATTGCAACTTTGAATTCATGCTTCTGCTCTGTCAACGGATCCACAAATTTTAAAGAAGTAGCGTGCAAGGCTTGTCGAGAAATTCCCATCTCCATGGGACCATCATACAGTTGATCACCTAACAAAGGATGTCCTAAACTCGCAAAATGGACCCGAATCTGATGTGTCCGACCAGTTAACAACTCTGCTCCAACTAACGCATAGTCGCCATATTGACGTAACACTTGAAAACGTGTTTTTGCTTGTTGACCTTCAGGATTAACTTCTCGATGAATACCATCTTCGGATCTTACAATTGGTTTATCAATTATTCCCTTCTTTTCTGCCATTGTCCCGCTGACAAATGCCCAGTACTTTTTTTCAATTTTATGATTTTCAATTTGAGGAGCTAAAACACTGACCGCCAAACGATTCTTTGCAATTAGCATCACTCCACTTGTATCGCGGTCTAGACGGGTAATGACATGCGGAATTAAATCTTTACTGCCGTTATTCTTTAAATGCCCTTTAACGCGATTTACAACAGTGTCTTCTCGATTGCTGGGGCCCGGAACAGATGTTAAACCAGCTGGTTTATTAATCACTAACCAGTTTTCATCTTCAAACACAATTTCAAGTGGTTCGAAACTGAATGGAACTTCAGGATCCGATTTTTCCTTTGGTAACTGCAAATTTAATTTTTCCCCAGCCTCCAGGGTGTCAGTTGTACTAACTTTATGACCTTCAATTCTCATCGTGCCTTCGTGCTTGGCACTACTAATCAGGCGGTGACTAAATCCCTTTGACTTCAAAAAAGCTCTAATTTTCATTGGCTCTTCGGTTGTGTTTTGTAAATTAATAATCATTTATATTCTCCATTGTTGGCTTCTCTTATGCTTTTTTGCATTGACTTACTTAATCGCAGGTAAGCGACAAAATGATAGCCGACACCTGCTAAAAGTAAAAATGCACCTAGCCAAATTGAGAAGAAAGTTGCGACAATTGCGGCACCATAGATTAAAACGCTACGAACCGGATCATATTTAATGGCCTGATAAAAAGTGGGTTGATCACTTTTCATCCGTGTCATTTCTGGATGATTGCGCACATACGTGTACAGCCAGGCAAACGTGAATGAAATAAACAACGCGATTATATCGTAATACACAAACGCCACCTGCATATCAGTGCGATTTTGCGAAATTAATGTGTTAGCTACCAATGCGGTTGGGTAGTCGATCAAGGTTACAGAAAACAGCATCACCAAATTAATAACATTCAACCCCGTATTGGTTTCCTTTAGCGTTTGAAAAAAATCGTGATGAAAAAGCCAGATCGTGCCAACATACAAAAAAGAAACAATGTACGCAAACATTGTCGGCCATTGTCGTAGCACGGCCATCAGTAAGCTACCCGCATGATAGTCTGGAACTTTAAAATCCAACACCAAAATCGTGATCAAAATTGCATAAACCCCATCACTAAAAGCTTGCATACGATCAATTTTCATAAGCTATAACCGCTTCCCTCCTTTATTCCACCTGTTTCATACTAAATTATTATAACCTGCTTTTAAAACGACTGCGACTTTTAATTATCGATAATTCATTTACCGGGTTCAGATTATCTAA
>NZ_BJWE01000080.1 GCF_007990205.1 Pediococcus parvulus
ATCAGTTAAATTTAAAATATGATTAAGCTATAAATTTAAATAATCAAAACTGGAGGAGAAGAAATGAAAAAGATTATTGAAAGTGGTGCAATTTGTTCACTTGGTTTAATGATCTTATCAGTTCCTAAACTGCTGGCTATTTTTAACTTGTTAGATCATGGCAGACACTATGCAGATTATCAAATTAATTTATGGGGAGCTGCTTGGACATTGATGCTCGCTATGATCTTTAATATTGTGGTGGTCATTCTGTTGTGGGCTATCAGAAAACAATGAAGTGAATTTGGACTGATAAAATGGGTGGGGGATATTGACACTAGCATTCATTTTAGCAATCGAAAGATGGTTAGACCACAAATTGCAAAAGTAATTTAGATAAGAAGGTTTAATAAAATGACGACTAAGAAGAGATCTTATATTGTAATGGCAATTTTCTTTATAATTGCGTTGATAATTCTTTGGTTATTTCCAAGTTACTCTGCCATTTGGGGAATGGCTAGCATTCTTACTGGTCATTTAGTGGTAGGTCTGTTAAATGTAATTAGGCCGCTAAAAAAGTAGAAGCGCGTTTTATTGATGATTGACGTTAATCACGAACTATTATACGTTAATCGAAAACATCACTGTTTATATTGTGTCGTTGATACAATTTAGTTAAACTAAAGGATGTGATGTGAAACGAAGATTTGGTTTAAAGGAAGCCAAGGATGAACTAATCTGATTATTCATCTAAACTAACAAATAATGGTAGAATTTGGAATTGGTGAGTATCTTGTTGAAAATTTTGCGCTAATTTTTATTGTTTTATGTACAAATACTTATCTGAAGCATAATTTTGGGTTGAAAGTGGTCGCTTTAAATTTTGGTGCCAGTATTCTTTGTGCAATTTTTAGTATGATTTTGGAAGATGCTGCTTACCTACCGCTAGTTTTGGGGGCAATCATCGTCGAAATTGTCAGACAGAAGAAATTGAAAATTGATCCCAGATACGCGAATATGATGCTAATTAGTGTCATTATTCAAATCATCTTAATTTCCATTAGTGGATACATTAGTACGACAATTTTGATGTGGGCAAATCGTTTCCACTCCATTAAGTCACTCTCGCGTGTCGGCAATATGTTGGTATTTCAGGATATAATAATTGATTTATTTTTTACCATTCTCTTATTCATTTGGTTTTATCGGCACCGCGTGTGGTGGCGTCATTCGATGAATCAGATTGAAGATTTAGGCTTATCCACCCGGATTTTTTGGATGCTAATGATGATTTATGGCTCTATTCAAACCATTTTGATTATTAGCGATATTCAGGATATTACGGCGATCATTCAAGCAGCTAGTATTGTAATTTTTATGTTAATTATCATTTTGATGAGTTGGCAAATGCAGTTTTTTATCAAAACATATGCGGCTCAACAAAATATTAAAGATGAAGGAATCAGAAATCAGCAGTTACATGACTATTTAGCCAGCATAGAACAGCAGTATACCGAACTGCGTCAGTTTAAACACGATTATCAGAATATTATGCTGTCAATGACAGAATTGGTAAAACACGATGATCGAACTGAATTGCAGGAATATTTAAACGAATTAAAAAATAAGAAGCATTTAAATGAGTCGCTAAGTAAAGTTAGCATTAGTGAACTTGATCATCTTAAAAACGAAACCCTGCGTGGTTTAATTATTCAAAAATTTTTTGAAGCACGTAAGCAAGGGGTTGAGTTAGATCTGGAAATTGAACAAGATGATCTTTTAATCGAAAAACAACTTGTCGATATTGTTAGAATTGTGGGTGTTCTTTTAGATAACGCGATTGAGCAAGCTGAAAAAATGCCAGATCACAAGGTTAGCTGTGCGCTTATTAAAACAGACGACACGGTTGAAATTTCAGTGGAAAATGCTGTCACTTTGCCATTTAATCTTCAAAAAATATTTGAGCGCGGTTATTCATCAAAAGGATCAAATCGGGGCTTGGGTCTAGCAAATGTCAAAGAGTTGGTTAATCAAAATGTGAACTTTTATTTGGATACACAGTTGATACAACAAAAACTACGGATTACTTTAATTATTACGGGGGAAAAATAAGTGTTTTCAATCTATTTATTAGAGGATAATCTTGAACAACAAGCGTATTACATGAAAGTTATCAAGAATACTATTATGATTAACGATTATGCAATGAAGTTGGTTTGTGCAACCAATGATGTTGAAAAGTTAGAAAGCAGCATCCTAGATCAAGAGCAGGGGCTGTTCTTTTTAGATATGGAAATTGGTTCGCAAACAGATGCCGGGCTGAAATTGGCCAGTAAAATTCGACAGAGGCGACCATTTGCACAAATAGTTTTTATTACAACTCACGATGAACTGGCGTTTTTAACGTTAGAGCGAAAAATTGCACCATTGGATTATATTTTGAAAGATAAAACGCTTGAAAATATTAAAAGTAAAATAATTGAAGATATCAACTTAGCACGGGCTCAGTATGTTGAAGCACTGTATCATCAACAGAAGCTATTTGGCTATCGAATCGGATCTCGTTACTTTTCGGTACCGATGAATGAACTGGTGATGTTATATACGGTTAAGGAACGGCCAGGTAGTGTCACGGTGATTGCTAAAAATCGGCAGGCAGAATTTCCCGGTAATTTGAATAATTTGGAAGAAAAGTATCCAAATTTGTTTCGTTGTGATAAAAGTTACTTGGTCAATTTAGATCATGTGAGAAGCTTTGATGCCCAAGCCAGACAGTTACAGTTTAATCAGGGTTTGGTCTGCAAAGTGTCGTTTCGTAAGGCAAGAGATTTGACTAAATTATTGAAAAAACATGTATCTTAAAATGGTGTACTAGGCCCTA
>NZ_BJWE01000081.1 GCF_007990205.1 Pediococcus parvulus
TAGTGATAGATGTTAACCTTCTCAATTGAAAGTTAGCATCTTTTTCTATACCTGCCGGCTTAGCTCAGTTGGTAGAGCATCGGTATCGTAAACCGAGGGTCGGGTGTTCAAGTCGCCTAGCCGGCATTGAATAAGACACCGTTTATGGTGTCTTTTGTTGTTTTTAGGAGAATTTGGGAAGCTTTACCCCTAAAAATAATACACGATAAGCTACATAGAGATGTTTGGAGGAAGAAATAAATTGAATAACCAAAGTGACGTGAGCAATGATAAGTCCTTCTTTGGGCAACCTAGAGGGCTCTCAACATTGTTCTTTACAGAAATGTGGGAACGTTTCAGTTATTACGGAATGCGTGCCATTCTGTTGTTCTATATGTACTATGCAGTATCAAAGGGTGGTCTCGGTTTTAGTCAGACAACTTCTGCTTCTGTGATGTCCATATATGGTTCATTAGTTTATCTAACGAGTGTAATCGGCGGTTTTGTTAGTGATCGTATTTTAGGACCAAGAAAAACTGTCTTTTGGGGCGGTATTTTCATCATGTTAGGACATATTGCACTAGCACTACCATTTGGAGCCCCAGCACTATTTATTTCAATTGCACTGATCGTCATCGGAACTGGGTTATTAAAGCCTAATGTTTCTGAAATGGTCGGCGGGTTATATACCGAAGAAGATATTCGTCGTGATTCAGGATTTAGCATCTTTGTTTTTGGAATTAACTTAGGAGCCTTGATTGCGCCACTGCTTGTTGGCTGGGTAGGAGCACACGTGAACTTTCACGTTGGTTTTTCACTAGCTGCAATTGGAATGTTCTTTGGTCTTCTTCAATACTACTTAGGTGGGAAAAAGTACTTAAGCAAAGACAGTTTGTATCCTTCTGACCCACTTGAGCCTAAGGACGCACATAAACTTGGATGGCAGGTGACCATTGGGGTTGTTATTTTTGCGCTTATCCTGCTCGTTATGCAACTGGCCAATGCCATGACAATTGACAATGTTGTCTTGTTATTAAGTTTGGTGGCAGTTGCCACACCAATTATTTATTTTGTTTTGATGTTTTCAAGTAACAAAGTGACTAAAATTGAACGTTCTCGTCTTTGGGCTTATGTTCCGTTATTTATTGCCGCAGTGATTTTCTGGGCAATTGAAGAACAAGGATCAGTGGTTCTTGCCTTATACGCGGCTCAACGAACACAGTTACATTTAGGGCCAATTACTTTGGCGGCTTCACAATTCCAGTCCCTTAATCCGTTGTTTATTATGCTATATACACCATTCTTTGCGTGGATGTGGATTAAAATGGGGAACAAGCAACCTACATCTCCACATAAGTTTGCTTATGGGTTGGCGTTTGCGGGAGTTTCGTACTTATTCATTGCTTTACCAGGAATGATGTTTGGAACGGCTGGTAAAGTTAATCCCCTTTGGTTAGTTGGTAGCTGGGCAATTGTTGAAATTGGTGAGATGTTAATTTCGCCAATTGGTCTTTCTGTAACTACTAAACTAGCACCAAAAGCATTTAGTTCTCAAATGATGAGTATGTGGTTCTTGGCAGATGCTGCTGGTCAAGCAATTAATGCCCAAATTGTACGTTTTTACACGAGCGCGACAGAAGTTCCTTACTTCTTGGTTGTCGGCGCTGTCAGCATTGTTTTTGGCCTTCTATTGCTCTTGTTATCTAAATGGATTTCATCCAAGATGGTCGGTATCAATTAAATTTAAAAATAAAGATCAGTTCTTTAAAGGACTGATCTTTTTCTAATTAGAAGACAATTTTTTGTGAGGCGTGTAAAATGATCAACTAACAGTGTGAAAGGAGACAAATATGAGGATTGCAATAACAAGTGACAACCACTTTGACGTAAATCGCTTAGATGTTGATGAAACACTAAAAAATCAAGCAGAATATTTAAGCCAACAAAACGTTGGGTTGTATTTAATTGCTGGTGATTTATTTAATGATTTTACAAAGAGTCTAGCGTATGTGCAAAACTTACAAAACGAATTAGGTTCCCAAACGCTTGTAAAATTTATTGCTGGGAACCATGATATGGTTCATGGCGTTACGTTCGAAGAATTAGAGAGCCAACTTGATAATAGTTATTTGCATAACCAATATTTTGATGTGCCAGAGACCGACTGGCGGGTAATTGGTAATAACGGGTGGTATGATTACAGTTTTGCGGACAATGTTAAGGGCAAAACTATCGCTAATTTTGAAACTTGGAAGCGTGCTTACTGGATAGATGGGTCTATTAAGCAACCAATGTCCGATGGTGAAAGAATGGGACTAGTTTTAGATGAAACTACTCAACAACTTAAAACGGCTCAGGAGGCCCAAAAACGTGTCCTGTACTTTACACATTTTGTACCACGACTTAATTATATTCGCTATGCACCTGAAGGAAATTTATGGAATATGGCTAATGCCTATATGGGGAGTGCAAAATTAGGACAAGTGTTAGAACAATTCGAAGTTAATAAGGTAATATTCGGTCATATGCACATTCATCCAGCTCCACAGCAATTTGAAAAAACGACTTACTACAATCAATCAGTAGGTTATTATACAAAACGAATTAAGGAATGGCAAAATGATACTTTCCTCGCCGAATGGCGATCACGACTGGTTTTCTTTGACCTTTAAAAAAATTAATTTGAGGAAATTTGTAAAAACCCCTTGATATTTGTTCAAATTTTCGGTATTATATTTTAGTCGGATGCGTTAGAAGTTTTAATGCAATTCAAAA
>NZ_BJWE01000082.1 GCF_007990205.1 Pediococcus parvulus
ATAAAATAATTAAATACCCTGATTTTAATATCAAGCAAGGTGATAAGGTTGCATTAGTTGGTCCTAGTGGAGTTGGAAAAACCACTTTAATTAATATTCTATCAGGTGAACTTTCAGATTACAGTGGAGAGTTCACGTTAAATGGTCAAGAAATTAAAGATATTAGTTTGAATTCGTTACATCACTTGATAGGGATTGTGCCACAGCATAGTCACTTGTTTAGGACTACAATTGCTGAAAATGTTTTGTTATTTGACGAAACGTTGGAAGATAAGTTGCCTGATGCTTTGAATGAAGTGAACTTATCTGCTGTCGTAGGTAATTTACAGCATGGTATAGATACTGTAGTGGGTCCCAATGATGAAAAATTATCCGGTGGCGAATTGCAAAGAATTTCATTGGCTCGTGCATTAATTCGTAACAAAGAATTTTTGATTATAGATGAAGGAACTTCTGCTTTGGATGAAAGCAATGCTAGAGACATTGTGAGACGGTTGCTGAATAAAAAGAGTATTACTTTGTTAATGATCACACATACCAGTGATCGGAAGTTATTGAGTGAGTTTGATCAAATTATTCAATTGAGCTAAAAACAGATAATATCGATGTGGGTGTAAGTTCCAGCTATAAAGTTAAAATAAAATTAAAAAATATGTTGACTTCTCATTTTATCTCGCTATAATAAGTTTATTAAATCAAAGGGAGATGAAGTCACATGCAATGTACACATAAATTAGTTAACTTGATCAATTTAGTCATTATTAGCTTAATTATTAAAGTGCACGGTGCTGTGACTTTAACCTTTTAGCTAATAACTTTTTAGTGAACCAAAAAGAGGATAAAAAAGTTACCCATCGTGCTTTCGAAGGAAAGATGCGGTGGGTATTTTTTTATCCTCTTTTAATTTGCTTTAGGCATTTCAAAATACTTTTTTAAGGGGATGTGAGTATGAAAAATAAGTGGAAAAAGCTAGGCACGGCGACACTTCTTTTATCAGTATTATTGGCAGGTTGCGGGAGCGCAAAGAGTTCCGAAGCCAAACATCAGAGTTTTAGTGTTATGGAGCAATCGGACTTAACAACTATTGATGGCTCAAAAGCAATCGATTTAACTTCTTTCAATATGATTAATAATACTGAAGAAGGTTTGTATCGAGTTGCGAAAGGTAACAAGGTCGTTGCAGGATTAGCAGAAAAAGTTGTCAAACCCACAAACAATGGGAAAACATACACATTCACACTCCGAAAAGGTTTGAAATGGAGTAACGGGGATGCTTTAACTGCAAAAGATTTTGTTTATTCTTGGCGACGAACGGCCGATCCTGATACGAAGGCTGGATATGCCTACATCATGGAAAACGTGAAGAATGCGTCAGCAATTTCAGCTGGCAAGATGAAGCCAAGCAAACTGGGCATTAAGGCGATTGGCAAACGAACTGTCCAAGTTACGTTAACCCAAGCTACACCATACTTTAAGTACTTAATGGCATTTGGGACATTCTTCCCACAGGATCAAAAGGCTGTTGAAAAGTATGGCACTAAATACGGTACTTCCAGCAAGTACATGGTTTACAGTGGTCCGTTTAAGATGGTCGGCTGGAACGGAACTAACATGAGTTGGAAACTTGTCAAGAACACGCAGTACTGGGATAAAAAGAACGTTGCTGTAAGCAAAATCCCCGTTAAAGTGGTTAAAGATCCGAACACTGCTTTGAACCTGTATCAAGCTGGCAAACTGTCTGATGCATTGCTTTCTGGTGAACAAGCTAGCCAAGAAAAAACTAATAAAGCGTTTGTGAAGTATGAACAGGGTCAAACTGCTTACTTGGCGATGAGTTTCAAGAAAGGCAAAGCAACTGCCAATGTTAATGTCCGTAAGGCTGTTTCGTTAGTAATCAACCGAAAGACTTTGACTTCAAAAGTTTTGGCAGATGGATCGACACCAGCAACCGGCTTTATGCCAACCAGTTTTGTGAAGAATCCCAAGACTGGTACAGACTTTACCAAGGATGCCAGCGTTTCAGAGGCTGTGGAACACAACGTTGCCAAAGCCAAGAAGTACTGGGCAAAGGGTCTCAAACAGACCGGAAAATCTAAAGTTAACTTTGAATTAGTGGTTAGTGACGACGATTCACAAAAGAAAGTTGCTGAAGCCGTTCAAAGCGCAGTTGAGCAAAGCTTGCCAGGTGCGACAGTTACAGTGCGTTCCTTGCCTGCCAAGGGCGCACAGAGTGCAGAGCTTAGCGGTAAATTTGATATGGCCGTTGTTCGTTGGATCGGTGATTACACAGACCCATTGACCTTTGCACAGCTTGAAACAACTGGCAACACATATAACTATGGTGGTTTCTCAAGCAAGACATATGACAAACTCGTTGCAGCAACTAATGGAAAAGATGCAAATAACGAACAGAAACGTTACGAAGACTTCGTTAAGGCAGAAAAACTCCTGATGCAGCAAGAAGCCGTTGTCCCACTTTATCAAGCTGTTCAAACTCAGCTTGTAAACACCAAAGTTAAAGGAATTGTCTACCATCCAACTGGTGCTCCTTATGATTATAAGG
>NZ_BJWE01000083.1 GCF_007990205.1 Pediococcus parvulus
CGAATGATCCACATGAGTGCCAGGTTTTTTAAATCGCCGATTCATTAAAGAGTGAATCTCCATTTCCCTCATTAATCGTAAAATTCGTTTTGACCCAATACAGATGCCTGACTTGCGAAGCACCATCGTTATTCGTGGATAACCATAGGCACGATAATTATTTTCCCAAATCAATTTAATTTTTTCTTTGAGCTGATTATCAACACGTTCGTGTTGACTAGGTTGATATCTTTTCCAATGGTAATAGGTGCTGCGCGGTAATTTCAGTGCCGAAAGAATAATTGATAAGCGGTGTCGCAATAACTGATCTTCTATGAAGACAAGGCAATTAATTCGTCCTAATGCTTTCCCAGTAACACCGCCGCAGCTTTTAAAATTTCAAGTTCCTCCTTTAATCGCTGATTTTCCTTTTGAAGTTGTTTGAATTCTTTGGACGTTACTTCAGTACCGTCTTCTAACTCAACTGATTTAGCGTCTTTAACCCAGTTATGAATTGCGGCTGGAGAAACACCGTATTCCTCGGAAAGCGAGCGAATAGATCTTTTCTCTTCACGATGCATCTTCACAATGCTGGCTTTAAAATCATCTTGATATCGTTTCATTGGAATGCTCCTATCTTGTTTTATTAATTATGGCACAACTGTTCAGAAATTTATGTACCAAATACTAGGATAGGAGCAAGATGATTGCGCTCTTAACTATATTGATTCGACACTCTTCTAAAACCATGGTGGAAGAACAATCAGCCAACAGTGAGCTCTTAACTATATTGATTCGACACTCTTCTAAAACTGTTACTACAGTTCCACGTGGTATTGTGCTGCTCTTAACTATATTGATTCGACACTCTTCTAAAACAAAAATATAGAGGTTCCTAAGAAAAAAATAGCTCTTAACTATATTGATTCGACACTCTTCTAAAACCACGTTGTTTGCACGATAATTAGTCGTAAAGCTCTTAACTATATTGATTCGACACTCTTCTAAAACCAGTAGCTGCACTCACTTTAGAAGCAAATAGCTCTTAACTATATTGATTCGACACTCTTCTAAAACTAATATCAAAAGTAATTGGATAATTTTCAGGCTCTTAACTATATTGATTCGACACTCTTCTAAAACTAGTTTCAACCAATGTATCACCAGTTAAACGCTCTTAACTATATTGATTCGACACTCTTCTAAAACCTCAATGCTATCTTCATTGGTTGATGCTGCGCTCTTAACTATATTGATTCGACACTCTTCTAAAACTGGTGTCATGTTGATCACACTGCAAAGCCAGCTCTTAACTATATTGATTCGACACTCTTCTAAAACTGTCCAGGAAATATTCACGATGGTGTACCAGCTCTTAACTATATTGATTCGACACTCTTCTAAAACAGTTTTTTTAGGTTTTCTTACTTCCTAACAGCTCTTAACTATATTGATTCGACACTCTTCTAAAACGCGGTTTATATTTCACTGGCAAGTGCGGATGCTCTTAACTATATTGATTCGACACTCTTCTAAAACACGCTGGATATCAAAAATCAGAGGTATCTGGCTCTTAACTATATTGATTCGACACTCTTCTAAAACAGTATTGACGGCTATAGCAACAGACTGAATGCTCTTAACTATATTGATTCGACACTCTTCTAAAACCTATTTTAGCATTAGTTATTGCCCCATCACGCTCTTAACTATATTGATTCGACACTCTTCTAAAACCAACATCTACATCTAAGTACCAGTCAATTTGCTCTTAACTATATTGATTCGACACTCTTCTAAAACTGCCAACGAGGCTAAGAAACAGCTCAAATCGCTCTTAACTATATTGATTCGACACTCTTCTAAAACCGAAGAGGGCAAAGAAAAACCAGCGATGAAGCTCTTAACTATATTGATTCGACACTCTTCTAAAACAGGGGCGTTTGTAGGGTATGCCTATATTAGGCTCTTAACTATATTGATTCGACACTCTTCTAAAACCATCAAGCCCAGTTTCATCACTAATCCACTGCTCTTAACTATATTGATTCGACACTCTTCTAAAACCTTACAATAGAATATATTCTATTATGAAGAGCTCTTAACTATATTGATTCGACACTCTTCTAAAACCGAAGGAGTTCGCGAAGGATGAGCGCATCGG
>NZ_BJWE01000084.1 GCF_007990205.1 Pediococcus parvulus
GGCAGCTTGCGACCTCATGTTATTATCAACGGTTTTTTGGTTGTTAGCTCTCCAGTTTGAAGCAGTATGAACAGGTGGCACCTTATTCGTATTTGCTGATGCTGTACTAATAGGGATTACAGCACTTGTCATGATTACAGACACTCCTGCGACAGCAATCAACACTTTGACACTTTTAAATAATTTATTTCCTAATATCTTATTTTTCATAAAATTTTCCTTTCTCCATTCTCCATTCTCCATTCCCTCTTTAACCTAAACGCAACATCTGTATAATACGACTATTATGTACCCATGTATAGATGTTTTTTCATAGTATAAAATAAAATTATTTCCTAAAATGCTCAGAAGTTAATAAATTGGATTATTTTTATTCAGTTACTTAGGCAAGATTTGAGATGCGATTGCGATTATAAAAATTGATATACCAACCAATGGCTGCTTGGACTTCAGTTAATGTTTGATATGCCTTCGAATAAACCTCTTCACGCTTCAATATTGAATGAAGCGCTTCCATACGGCCATTATCGTACGGATGGCCTTTGAGTGAATAAGAATGTTTCAAGCCATAATTTTGGCATTTAATATTAAACTCAGCACTCGTGTATTGTGACCCCATATCTGAATGAATAATTAATGGCGTTCGATGCTTATCGAACGCCAGCTGTAAGGCACTTGTGGGTAGCTCGGCTGTCATTGTATCGCCAATTTTATAGCCCAATACTTTTCTCTTCTCAGGATCCAAAACGGTCGCTAAATAGACCCATCTGTGATTAGTCAACTAAATATAAGTGATATCTGTCTGCCAAAAACCGATTAAATCATGCAAGTTTTTAATCAGATTGGTTTTTTGATCAACCGTCACAACAGTTTTGGGTTTGCGATAACGTTTTTGCATGCGTGATTTAATCCCTAATTCACGCATTAATTTAAGTGTCATATATTCAGATATTTTTGAACATTCATTGGTTAGTTGACTATTAAGCAGCAATACGACGATAACCATAAAATTTAAAGGTTTTCCAAACGTCTAAAATATAAGGTTTCAGGGATTCTCTACGCTTTTCTTGTCGACTGGGTTGCCAATGGCGCCAGTTGTAATAGGTACTAGGTTTGATTTTAAGTGCACTTAAAATACGCACAAGCGCGTAGCCTTGTGCTAAAAATTGGTTAACTAGCGGCAATCCCACATTACGGACTATTTTTTGGCTATTAAGATGGCCGCTCAATGCCTGTCAGGCTATGCGTGATAAAATTTCGTTTTCTTCCTCCAAAATAGCGAGGCGCTTATCTAGTTACTTGACGTCTTTTAAAGTCTTTGACTGACCCTTGATCATGATTGGGGTAGTTTGTTTAAGCCAAATAGCAATAGAATCTTTCAACGGACCAAATTCTTCTACTAATGA
Organism: Pediococcus parvulus; assembly: GCF_007990205.1. Classification (GTDB taxonomy): domain Bacteria; phylum Bacillota; class Bacilli; order Lactobacillales; family Lactobacillaceae; genus Pediococcus; species Pediococcus parvulus. The sequence continues at coordinate 1,407 of NZ_BJWE01000084.1, forward strand.
TTTAAGTGAACGGCCTTCTTGGTGAAGTTTAACCAATTAATCTTTGAAATCTTGTGAATAACGAATTGACATAAAAATACTCCTATACTTTCATTTTACGGACTGAATAAAAATAGTCCATTTTTGTAGTATAAGAGCAGGATAGTTGTATGGGTGTTTTTGGATATTTTTTCTTTATAAGGGTCTATAATATACAAATAACCCCTCAAAAACGTTGTTAAAATAGCCCCCAATATCTATAATGTAGATATTGGGGGCTATTTTAATTTATTTTTTTATAAGCGCCCCTAAACTATAGCTATTGATTCAAGATTTCATGGGAGCCAGTTGCAACCAATAACAAAATCAATTCATCATGATCTAGCTGATAAATAACAATCCAGTTGTCATAATTTTTACCATAGTTTCCACATCTGGCAGGGTGAAATTCACGATAGCCACGCCAATTTCCTTTTAATGCATGATCTTTAATCTGTTTCAAAATAAGTACATCTTGTTC
>NZ_BJWE01000085.1 GCF_007990205.1 Pediococcus parvulus
AATCGGGTAGGAGATAGTTCACACTATCGACCTCCCACACCACCGTACGTACGGAACCGTATACGGCGGTTCAACAACTTAAGCTTTTGCTTGAATAGACTGGTACAGTTTGGACAGATTTATTAGCCCGCGCTGTGCCAGTCTTTTATTAGTTATGGTCATCAACAGTGTTTTACTGTGCGCGTTGCGCCAATATCCCTTACGAGTATTGACGTAGATTTTCGCCTGTTTGGGTGTCAAGCCTAGTTTAATCAATGCTTTATAACGGGTTCCGATATTCTTCCACTGTTTCCAGATATACTGGCGGATGCGCGAGCGCAACCATTTGTCTAGTTGTTGGAGAAAGATTTTCATCTTCCCAATGGAATAATATTGGATCCAGCCCTGCATTTTCTGCTTAATTTCATGCAGAATCCTATCAAGGCTGACGCCTCGGCTTCTCTTGGTGATTCTTGTCAATTCCTGTTTAATTCTCTGTTTAGGTTTTTGATGAGGACGCGGGTAGGCGCTATTGCGTCCCACACCCAGAGAAAAACCTAGAAACTTCAGTCTTAGTGGAGAACCGACTTGCGTCTTTTCTGCATTCACTTCAACTTTGAGTCCCTTTTCTAAAAACTGGGTGATGCTTTTGAGAACCCGTTCACCCGCACGCTTACTTTTAACATAGATATTACAGTCATCCGCATAGCGTACAAATTTATGCCCTCTTCTAGTCAATTCTTTGTCCAGCTCGTTCAGATAAATATTTGCTAGTAATGGTGAAATATTGCCACCTTGCGGTGTACCTTTAGCGGACTTCTCGAAAAATCGACCATTCATAACACCACTCGTCAAGAACTTACGAATCAAATGCAAGACCCATGGCTCACTAATGTAATTTTCAACAAATTTAATTAGTAAATCATGGTTCACATTGTCAAAATATGACTTTAAATCAAGGTCGACCACGTAGTGATAACCCTGATTATAATAAGCAACCACCTTTTTCACAGCACTTTGTGCACTGCGGTGTGGTCGAAAACCATAACTATTATCTGAGAATACTTTTTCAAAAATAGGAGACAGTTGCTGTTGTAACGCCTGTTGAACCACACGGTCAACGACCGTTGGGATTCCTAACTGACGTTTCGAACCATCTGGCTTAGGAATCTCAACTCGTTTGACAGGTTGGGGTTCATAGCTTTCGGTTCGCAAGGCCTCGATTAGTTTTACGTTATTCTCTTTCAAGTATGGGCCAAGTTCCTCAACGGACATGCCGTCAATTCCTCCAGCCCCTTTATTACGCTTGACATGGACAAAGGCCCGATTTAAATTATTCCGGTCTAAGACCTTCTCACGTAATAAGCCATTTTGAGTTCTCTTTTCACCAGAAACAACGCTACGCGCTCCTGTTTGCTCTGACCCTTCCAGGGTTACCCTCCGCAGGTAGTCAGCTTTATTTTCTGTTTTCTGCGATTGTCGCATTGTTTCCACCTCCAGGATGAATCAAAATTATTGTTGTTCAGCCCTTCACCATTACTGGCTACTATGGCCTCGGCTGACTTCTGTCATGGACAACTCAACATTACTATTGAGCCTGTTCCTGCCAGAAATAACTTCCAGCTTGAGAGAACTACCATGACAGACCTCCCCGGGTAAGAGCAGTAGCTTTCGCATCAAACCGTTGGCTTTACTGTGACGGTTTCGAGTGGTCAGGGACTTCGATTTGTTAAGCAATCTCATCCCACCGTTTCCAGCCTTTTAGCCACTTCTTGTTCATCGATTCGATGTTTCGTCTAGGACTTCCTTCAGATTCTACCTCACGATAGACACCCTTGTCTTCGACTCGTGATACCGTCCACTACGGCTCACAGCGGACTTACACCGCCTAGTTACTGCCCATGCCGGGCGCACTT
>NZ_BJWE01000086.1 GCF_007990205.1 Pediococcus parvulus
ATTTACACAAGATATTTTACGCTCTCTTTGCTTACCATTACTACAAAATAAATACCGGACGAAACGGCAATTAAACCGGTATCTCAAACAGATTGGAGTCGATCAATATGCCAAACAGCAGCGTCCTGAACGTTCAGAACTTACAAAAGGTCTTCTTTCCGGGAACCAGCAACGAACGCCACGTCTTGAAGAACGTAAACTTGACGATTGAACACGATTGCTGGAACGTTGGTCGCCGATGCTGGCGAGGTACGCTTAGCTGGGCACCGCGTGACGAACAAAGGAGTGGCGTACCGTTCACGGTGGGTTGCCCGAGTATTTCAAGATCCGAAAATGGGAACGGCCGGTGAACTTAGCGTGGCGCAAAAGTTAACGTTAGCTGAAAAACATACTGGTAGCTTGAGCTTACTTCGTTATCGACGTGCTGGTCAAACGGCGCGTTATACGGAACTGTTGGCCAACTTAAATATGGGGTTGGAACAGCGGTTAAATACGCAGGTGAAGTATTTGTCGGGTGGACAGCGACAAGCGTTGTCGCTATTAATGGCGACATTGAGTCAACCGCAATTATTATTATTGGATGAACATACGGCAGCTTTAGATCCGCAAACGAGTCGTGAAGTCATGGCGTTGACGCAACGCATCGTGACGGAACAACAACTGACGACCCTGATGATTACGCATAAAATGAGTGACGCGTTGACGTATGGCAACCGGCTGGTGATGGTCCAAGATGGTCAGATCAAGTTGGATGTGCGCGGTGAGGCCAAACAGAATTTACAGGCGGAGGATTTGATGGGGTTGTTTTCAGATTAAGCGTGAGGCATGAATCGGTTAGTTTGTGAGCATTAACGTGGTACCGGTAATTATTCCGGTTTTTGGAATGCTTACTGGTGCCGGGTTAAGCGAAACAAGCAGCCTTTTGATCCATGTTTCGGCACCACTAAAAAGCCATGACTATTCTCAAACTGGGAATAGTCATGGCTTTTGCGTTGTGTAGAATAAGTCGTATCTTGACGCGCTACACATTAATGTTTCTTATTATCTATCAGTGGTTACTGAGCGTTTAAAAAGGTAGCGGCGACAGTCCAAACGTTATTTTGATAACTGTAAATCGTCGAGCCACCATCAAAAGAGTAGAACCAAGTGGAACCGTTTAGAAAAGGTACGTCAAGTTTGACGGAAGGGTCGGTTGGCTTAACCACACCGGAGAAGGCGGTTTCTCCTAAAGCGTAGTAATAGCCATCTGGATATAAGCCGTTTGAAGTCAAGCCTTCAAAAGTACCTTTAAAATACAAGTTTTGTCCTTTATAAGTTACGGGTATAGCTGGGTCACCAGCATTCTTACCGGTTAAGGCCGTTGTAATGCCATCGGGATAAGCAATTACGCTGGTATCACCTTGTAATGTTGTGGTGGCAATGGTAGTTAACTCTTTAGTGGTATATAGGTAAGTAATATCACCAGTATAAATAGTGTGAACAGCTTTACCGGCGAATGGGGTGTCAGCGGCAGCCTTGTCTGCGGCAGCTTTATCTGCGGCAGCTTTATCTGCGGCAGCCTTGTCTGTGGCAGCCTTATCTGCGGCAGCTTTGTCTGCGGCAGCCTTGTCTGCGGCGGCTTTATCTGCGGCAGCCTGGTCTGCGGCGGCTTTATCTGCGGCGGCTTTATCTGCAGCAGCCTTGTCTGCAGAAGCCTTGTCTGCGGCGGCTTTGTCTGCGGCAGCCTTGTCTGCGGCAGCCTGGTCTGCGGCGGCTTTATCTGCGGCGGCTTTATCTGCGGCAGCCTTGTCTGCAGCAGCCTTGTCTGCGGCAGCTTTGTCTGCGGCGGCTTTGTCTGCGGCAGCTTTGTTAGCGGCAGCCTTCTTAGC
>NZ_BJWE01000087.1 GCF_007990205.1 Pediococcus parvulus
ATGAGAGGAAATTTAAGGCTCACCGTAAGCGGGGAGAATTCCCGCAGTAGGTGTGTCTTATATTTTTTCTCTTGCTTTGTGGAGCTGTCCTCAAACCCAAGAAAAAGAAAGTCTCCCTATTTACCATCCTGTTTCTGCACCGCAGCAGTCGCTACTGCGTTCACATAATTGAGTGGGTTATCAAAATTAGGCTGGAAAAACATATCCACCATTGATAAGTCATCGATGGTCATTTTAGTTTGAATGGCTAATGAAATAACATTTGCGGATTGGGCACAATCATAGGAACTGTAAAATGCCCCACCCAAAACAACCCTTGTTTTGGGATCCCAAACTAGTCGCATCAAAATGGGCGTTGTGGTTAACATAAAATCTGGCCGATAATTTTGTTCCAGTGTCACACTTTCAACCTTGACGCCCCGTACTTGGGCACCACTTTCCGTTAATCCAGACGAAGCCAAGGTTTTTCCAAAAAGGGCCACCGCAGATGAAGCCTGCGTTCCCATATATTTAACAGTTGGCTTTTCAATGTTATGACCGATTAAAACGCCCTGTCGGATAGCGTTAGTTGCCAAGGGAATATAGTCATCCTTGCCTGTTGGATTGTAATGCACAACTGCTGAATCGCCCGCCGCAAAAATATCAGGATCAGATGACCGCATATACGCGTCAGTAATTATTGCACCATTTGGTAGCATTTTTACTTTACCTTTCAATAAATCAGTGTAAGGTCTGAAGCCCGCGCACAAAACAGCAAAATCGGCTGTGTAACTATCCTTAGTTGTTTTTACTGTGATTTGGTCATCACCTTCAAAAGATTGTACCATTTCATCCATAGCCAATTTGACACCATGTGCTTTGTAGTCGTCTTCAACTCGCAAACCAATTTCTGGATCAAAGTTTTTGGCTAAAACGTGTGGTAAACCATCAATCAAAGTAACTTGTTTACCAGTAACCGCCAATTGTTCAGCCAATTCTGCACCAATATACCCGGCACCAATGATAATTGCAGACTTAGATTTTGGCGCGGCTTCACGCAAAATTTTAGCGTCGTTCCAATCTTTACAAAGCTTAACCTTGTCATTATCGATACCCTTAATTGGAGGAATGACAGGTGCAGAACCAGTTGTCATCACCAACTTATCATAATGTGTCTGTGAAATTCTTCCAGAAACTAAATTTTTTACCTGAACCGTTTTTTGTTCAGGATAAATCTGCAACACATCATGTTCCATTTTCATAGTCGCCCCTAGTTTTTCAAGCTCCTCAGGAGAAGAATAAAACATTTTATTTGGATCTGAAACGTGATCACCAACCCATAACGCAATTCCACAAGAAAGAAACGATAAATTATCATTTCGTTCATATACAGTCACTTCATAGTCTGGATGTTCCGCTAGAATCTGTTTGGCTGCAAAAGTTCCGGCATGGGTTGCTCCTACTATAATTATTTTCATAATTTCCCTCCACAAGTTTTTTTGTTATCAAAATTATTAGTTTATTGTTAATTCAATTCTATTTTGTATGTCGGCAAATGTCAACGCTTACACATCTCTATTTATTGCTATCAACATTATATTGGCATTAATGCTATACGGTATATAATATAGATTAGAAAATATCATAAAGGAGGGCACCTATGAATATTCAAGTCAGTTCGGAAATCCTCGACGGACTAGTTTTGTCATTACTCACCCATCAGGATTTTTATGGTTATGCAATTACGCAAAAAGTCCAAGAATCCATTAAAATATCTGAGTCAACGATGTACCCCGTTTTAAGACGA
>NZ_BJWE01000088.1 GCF_007990205.1 Pediococcus parvulus
TAGACCTTTGAAAACTGAACAAAGTTTCGACGAAACAAAATGTGTAGGGTCTTCAAATGAAAATTTTGGAGCAAACAATTTGCGAAGTCAATTCGCTTTAAACAATGAAACAACAAATGAGCTTGTAAAAACTCAAGTATAATATGAGAGTTTGATCTTGGCTCAGGATGAACGCTGGCGGCGTGCCTAATACATGCAAGTCGAACGCACTTTCGTTGAATGAATTAGAGGTGCTTGCACCGAAGATGATTTTAGCTATAAAGTGAGTGGCGAACGGGTGAGTAACACGTGGGTAACCTGCCCAGAAGTGGGGGATAACACCTGGAAACAGATGCTAATACCGCATAACAAAGTAAACCGCATGGTTTACTTTTAAAAGATGGCTTCGGCTATCACTTCTGGATGGACCCGCGGCGTATTAGCTAGTTGGTGAGATAAAGGCTCACCAAGGCAGTGATACGTAGCCGACCTGAGAGGGTAATCGGCCACATTGGGACTGAGACACGGCCCAGACTCCTACGGGAGGCAGCAGTAGGGAATCTTCCACAATGGACGAAAGTCTGATGGAGCAACGCCGCGTGAGTGATGAAGGCTTTAGGGTCGTAAAACTCTGTTGTTGGAGAAGAACGTGTGTGAGAGTAACTGCTCATGCAGTGACGGTATCCAACCAGAAAGCCACGGCTAACTACGTGCCAGCAGCCGCGGTAATACGTAGGTGGCAAGCGTTATCCGGATTTATTGGGCGTAAAGCGAGCGCAGGCGGTCTTTTAAGTCTAATGTGAAAGCCTTCGGCTTAACCGAAGAAGTGCATTGGAAACTGGAAGACTTGAGTGCAGAAGAGGACAGTGGAACTCCATGTGTAGCGGTGAAATGCGTAGATATATGGAAGAACACCAGTGGCGAAGGCGGCTGTCTGGTCTGTAACTGACGCTGAGGCTCGAAAGCATGGGTAGCGAACAGGATTAGATACCCTGGTAGTCCATGCCGTAAACGATGAATGCTAAGTGTTGGAGGGTTTCCGCCCTTCAGTGCTGCAGCTAACGCATTAAGCATTCCGCCTGGGGAGTACGACCGCAAGGTTGAAACTCAAAAGAATTGACGGGGGCCCGCACAAGCGGTGGAGCATGTGGTTTAATTCGAAGCTACGCGAAGAACCTTACCAGGTCTTGACATCTTCTGCCAATCTAAGAGATTAGACGTTCCCTTCGGGGACAGAATGACAGGTGGTGCATGGTTGTCGTCAGCTCGTGTCGTGAGATGTTGGGTTAAGTCCCGCAACGAGCGCAACCCTTATTATTAGTTGCCAGCATTAAGTTGGGCACTCTAGTGAGACTGCCGGTGACAAACCGGAGGAAGGTGGGGACGACGTCAAATCATCATGCCCCTTATGACCTGGGCTACACACGTGCTACAATGGACGGTACAACGAGTTGCGAGACCGCGAGGTTTAGCTAATCTCTTAAAACCGTTCTCAGTTCGGACTGCAGGCTGCAACTCGCCTGCACGAAGTTGGAATCGCTAGTAATCGCGGATCAGCATGCCGCGGTGAATACGTTCCCGGGCCTTGTACACACCGCCCGTCACACCATGAGAGTTTGTAACACCCAAAGCCGGTGGAGTAACCTTCGGGAGCTAGCCGTCTAAGGTGGGACAGATGATTGGGGTGAAGTCGTAACAAGGTAGCCGTAGGAGAACCTGCGGCTGGATCACCTCCTTTCTAAGGATATTTAGAAACGGAAACCTACACATTGTCGAAACTTTGTTTAGTTTTGAGAGGT
>NZ_BJWE01000089.1 GCF_007990205.1 Pediococcus parvulus
TATGTGTCAAGTTTTAGTAGGTAGTGTCTCTAATTAGATTTTATTTATGTTTTTAACTACTTTTTGTTTCGTTCCGGCGTTGATGCGGGGCCGTGTGGGTCGCTTACGAGCTAACTTCTTGCCCTTCAGGCCAAAAGTGGATCTCTCCAGTCTCCCATGTCTCTAAGCGATAAATCGCTAAGTGACATCGACACACTCTTTCACCAACGCCTCCACTCCACCTGTTATTCAAATCCTATGAAATAGCCTTCACCAAATTACCCATAGCACTGCTAGTTGCTGCGTCTAATGAAATACTGCCGTGCCTAATTCCTTGATGTTGCGTAAAAGGCTGTTTAAGAAAATAACTAGCGGCCACTTTAACTGGCATGATGCTTATTGGCAAGGTATTGGGCATCTTTATCATTGCTGTTTCTAATTGCCCGTTAATTTCACTGGTAATCACCGCAATCATCGCCTTCAATCCAGCTTTACTCCAAGAGCGACCTTGATGTTTTAACCGATAGGTAAAGCGTCGATGATTACTTTCACAGCCACCTAAACACACGGTTTCGGTAGCTAAGCTTCGCTTGTCAGCTGGCTTTAAATAATTCCAGTTACGTTTCAAGTAACTCCGTAAAAGCTGAATTGCTTCCAGACTATCCGCATCATTGGCTTGGAACTCACACGTATCAAGGACAATTTGAACTTGATCATTATCCCAATTATGCACACCCTGAAATAGTTTACTTTGCAGAATTTTAGGCATCTTGCTTAATCGACTACGAATTTTTCGGTTCAAGTGATAACGATCTAAAAAGTGCTCATGTTTTTTGGCCCCAACCGCTAATTCATCAAAGCAGGATGGTTCATAGCCACTCCCATTATCGCTACCGGTAATCATTGTAGTTGCTCGTAAATCATAATTCTGATCGAGATAATCTTGTACTTGATTAAAAACTGCTTGCCGGTTTAATCCCGTAAATACATGTCGGTTTAACGTCTGTCGGCGCTGGCCATTTTGGCTAATACCTTCCGTTAGTTGCAGTCGATGAATAAAGACATTTTTATGGTGTTGCTTAGCCTTTAAGGCCACACAAAAGGCATCGCCTTCCAAATACAGATAAGGAACTCGCCGTTTCTTTTCGATGTTCACTAATGTGGTTTCTTCACGCTGCTTTTCACATTGCGTACCGGCTGTTTGATAAAGTTGACCAACTTTTTGATGACTGATAGAAAGTGGGGTTAAAAGGTTAACAGCCAAAGCTGTTGTCCGTAAAACACTATGTGAAGCTAGCTTGGCAACCTTTTCGACCATTAAGGGTGAAAATCTACTTCGTGGAATTAACTGCAAATAACGATCCAAAGGAAAGACATACTTTTTATCAGCTAGCTTCACTAACCGGCGTTTGAAAGTTACGGCCCCACACATGAAATTCAAAGTTCTTTCGCGTTTACCGACAATTTCTTGGTATTTTGTTTCACCAATTAAAAGATCATCCAACTCTTCTAGTGCTTGACCTAAAGCAGTGGCAATCAACGCTTGACACCGAATCATTAAATCTTGTTCCGCATTAAATAAACTATTACTATCCTTTAAAACTGTCATGATTTCTGTTAAGATTTGAGACATGAAGACCGTTACCTCCTAATTTTTGGCTACCAACCTAATTAGAAGATTAACGGTCTTCTCGTGTTTTGAAAAGGCTTTTTTTCAC
>NZ_BJWE01000090.1 GCF_007990205.1 Pediococcus parvulus
TCAAGTTGACAAATGAAATAATATAAATTTTAACATGTATCTAAATGGCTTCATTCCAGTATTCATCTGGGGTGAGGCCATTTCTTTGTGCTGAACGGTTGTGGTGATTAAAGTAGATGATTCCTTCTTCAACTAAGCTCACAAGTTCTGGATAGGTTTTCGCCATTGGGTGACGATCCATCCAGCGTAGCTTAAATTCATTCCACCAACGCTCCATTGGTGCGTTATCATAGGGCGTGCCAGGCCGTGACATACTACGTCTGACCTGGAATTGATCCATAAATTGGTTAAACGATTTCGAGGTATATGCCGTGCCTCGGTCTGTATGCACCATTGGATGCACATCGCCTGCTTGAGTAAAAGCCCGTTGAAAAACTTGAATTTCTGCGGCACTTGTTTCCGTAATGCTGAGATTATAGGCCAAAAGTCGCCGACCATAAAGATCCAAAACGCCGCTCAGGCGCACCTTGTATTCACCGTTAATACCATATGACAACTCTGTTGAGTCAGAAAGCCAGACTTGATTGGGCGCTGTCACTTTAAATTTTCGATTCAATACGTTGTCCTGAATATACTGTTCCGATTGCTTTACACGGTTATGTTTTTTCTTGCGAATCTGACAATGAATATCTAGTTCACGCATTACTCGACAGACCTGCTTAAATGTAACTGGGAAGTTAATTTGTTCATCTTGGCGTAAATTTTCCAATAAATTACCAGCTCCAATTCCTTGATGATGAAAATCAAACCAGTATTGTGCTCGTTCTTTAAGTCGTTGATCCCGTAATTCCCAAACAGTTTCTTGGCGTTTGAGTCCTTTGTTGTATGCTTGTCGGCTGACGCCGATAATTACCAGTAGCTTTGTGATTGCTCCATGATGACCTTTACTGACGTCCTTAATTGCCTGGTAAGCCAGTTGATGCTGTTTTTTCACCCCTTGTACCGTAGTTCCTGAAATTTTTTTATGAAGGCCTCATAAAGTTCTTTGTCTTTTAATTGCGATTCTAACTCACGAATTCGTAAATTAGCCTTATCCAAATCTGTAAGTGCTGCTTGTTTTTTGTGATGACCACGATTATCTACGAGGAATTCATAGCCTCTTTCATGAGCCTTAAGCACCCAAGAACGTGCTTGTTGATAGGAAACCTGAAAATGAGTGGCAGCTTCGCTATAACTATGTTTATCTTTGGTTACATACTCTACAACTGCAATTCGTTCTTCAACAGTAGTTTTTCTACCCATAGCGAGGACCAACTTTCTAGATGGTGACATCGTCACCGTTTTGTCCTCATTATACCTGGAAATCCAGTTTACTAATTGACTTGTTGAACGTAAACCAAATTTAAGAGCCACTTCTGCAAGCGAATAGTCACCATTTGAATACGTGTGAATTGCCTCTAACTTTAATTTCTGTGAATAATGTTTATTCTGACGTGCTTCTTTTAATCCCTCAAAACCATCACGCTCATAACGTTTTAACCACGTTCTAAAAACATTACCATTAACATTATGTTCTCTCGAAAAGGCCTCACTAGACATTTTTGATTGCCTGAATTGCTCAAGCAAGGTTAACTTTTCAAGTTCTGTATACTTAGCTCTGGGCATACAAATATCCCTCCATAGTTATTAGATGAATTATATTATTTCATCTGACAACCATAAAGGGATTATT
>NZ_BJWE01000091.1 GCF_007990205.1 Pediococcus parvulus
AAAAAAGCTGCTCATTCCATTCAGGAACAAGCAGCTTGACCAAGTAGACCAATTGCTTATTATTTTTAATAATTCATTTCATCAGTACCACTTGATAAAGAACCTATTATAAAGAAGAAAGTTTAATGGCTGATTTATCTGTGTTTTTATTATCAGCAGCAATTAAGTTATAGATGTTTTCTATGTGCTTAATATAGCGAGAAATATCAAATTTTAAAACTGTTTTTTTGATATCTGTATGATTATATTTACCACGCAAACGATAGATTTGCCGGCATGCAGCTATAAAAGCTTTTTGGTCGTTCATTGGAGTTAAAATTCCATTGTGGGAATTAATGATGTCTGCCGGTCCAGTAGGACAGTTTGTTGAAACAATTGGCAAGCCATAAGAAGCAGCTTCAATAACAACCATTGGGAATCCCTCATATTTTGAACAGAGCAGCAGGCAATCAGCTTCATTAATTGCTTCCCAAGGATTAGGCATCCAACCTTGCCAGTTAATGTTTTGTGAAATATGCAAATCATTTGCTAATGTTTTTGCTTTTGGAAGATCAGCTCCCTTGCCAAAGATGTCCAGTTTCCAAGGAATATTAAGCTGTGCCATTGATTCAAGAAGCATACGTACATTTTTTTGATCATCCAACAATATTCTTCCAATAAAAATTGCATGGAAAGGAGCGTTAGCTTTAGGTGTGCTGATTGTTTTCTTATTTACAGTGCGGATAGGATTATAGATCAGAAAGATTTTTTGGGCTGGGACCCCGAGTTTGATCAACTGTTTTTTTATCCCTGTACTAATTGCAAGATGATATTCTGAGAAAGCAAGTTCTTGACGATCAAAAATGTTTGATTCAGCAATGGAGGTATGTCCCCAAGAAACAATTTTATAATGAAGGTCATATTTTTTCCTGATCTGATAGGCAGTTACACAAGCTCTGCCTTCGAGTCCCAAAACGATATCTGGTTCTGCTGCTAAAACATTTTTTTCAATAAACTCTTTTTGTGCTTGTGTATCTTGTGCATGGCAAATTTTAAGTTGGTAGCCGGTAGTACGTGTAATCCATTGGAGCCATTCAGGTTTTCCGCTTTTAGGGATCAAAACCTGATATTCATTTTTTAAATCTTCGTTGACCAAGTTCGAAATGACTCTTTCGGTACCGCCATGTCCCTCTAAATACTGTGTTATTAATGTTATTTTCACGATAATTCATCCTTTCATTTTATGAAGCCAACATTAATCTGATGTAATCTTAAATAAGTTGTATTAGTGAGTCAGTAATTGTTAATTAACTTAAAAATTCTAAAAATAGTTACACCGCATTTGTTAATTATAAAAAATTTAAAACACAATAATGCAGTTGTAACAAAAGTACAGACAGCTAAGGTATGTGATTTTGTTTCAAACAAATGCAGAACTCGATTTTAAAATTCACCCGGCTTTCATTTTATCAACAAAGAAAATAGTTTACTTATGGCTAGTTGGATACATAAGAATGGCATTATTTAAATAATAAAAAAATAAAGGTACAATAACCTTATCCAAATGGTTGTTGAACTGATATGACAATACAGAAACTAAAGAATCTATATTATACTTACCCCCATCTAAACTTTATTATAGATCTAATCAACAGAAAAACTCAAATAGTTGAATTTTGTAAAC
>NZ_BJWE01000092.1 GCF_007990205.1 Pediococcus parvulus
GGCTCTATACTTTTTCCTGTTGATGAACTACCAATGTGGTAATCTATTAACAGGATTTTTTTGAAAAAAAAAGAGGCCCACAGGTCCCCACACACAAAAAAATCCACCCACTACAGCATCATCAAAGGATGTGAGAAACCATGAACCCTATAGATAATAATATAAAATTTTCACTCAGTATTAAAGACCCAAATGTTATTTTTTTCAGTTATAAGCATCAATTCATAAAATCAAAACCTGCTAAAGTCTATGTTGCCAATGTAAAAGCCACTTATACAAGGTGTCCTCAATGTGGTTTTGAAAACTTTAGTCATAACGGACACTATGTGTCACGTGTTTCATATCCGTCGGCCAACGCTAGTGAGCCCGTCTATCTTGAACTTCATAAAGAACGATTAATCTGTAAAAATTGTGGAAACTCGGTAATGGCAACAACAGACCTCGTCAATAAGTATTGTAATATTTCCAAAGCTACCAGACAAAAAATATTCATGCATCTTCAGGATGATCGTACTCAGACTAGTATTGCTTTAGACAATAGTGTTTCTCCCAGTACCGTTTGTCGCTATTTAGACAACTATGATGATCTATTTCGGAGAAATTATCATTCTTTACCTGAGCACTTATCTATGGATGAATTTCGTGGTGTTGGCGGCGATTTCCACTTTCTTTGTATTAACGGTGATGGTGATCATGAAATTCAACAGATCCTACCGGATCGCTTTAAACAAACTATTATTGATTACTTTAATAAGTTTGACAGCACCGCTAGAAAGCAAGTAAAGACAGTTTCTCTGGACCTTAATAGTTACTATCAAGATATCGCCAGATTGGTATTTCCAAATGCCAAAATAATTGTCGATCGTTTTCATATTGTTGCGATGATGACTAGATCTTTTAACCAAAGTCGCGTTCAAATTATGAAAGAATACAAGAAACAATCCAAGGAATATCGGATGCTTAAATTCTCCTGGAAACTTTATTTAAAACACTTCGATGAGCTTGAGATTAAAAAAACATTTTTCGATCGACACCTTAGGAAACAAGTAACTCAACTCGAAAGAGTTCAGTTAGGTCTAGATGTTGATGAAAGACTGTTAAATACTTATAACGCCATGCAAGGCATTATGATATGTCTTAAAAATCACGACAAAGATGGTCTTGTTCAATATTTATATAACAACGATAAGCTTAGCTCGCAAATGAAAGATGTTTTAACCACATTTAAAAAGAATCTTGAAATAGTCCTCAATGCCAGTGAATCAAAGTATTCTAATGGTCCAATTGAAGGGATCAATAGAATGATTAAGCAAATTCAAAGAACTGCCTTCGGTTTCCGAAATTATCACCACTTAGTTTCAAGAGTTAAATTACAACAAATGAGAACCAAACCAAACAAAAAGACACTGTTAGAAGTTGCATAACTTCTAACAGTGTCCCAAATTCATCTATCAACAGGATTTGACAAAGAGCC
>NZ_BJWE01000093.1 GCF_007990205.1 Pediococcus parvulus
CGAGTTCTCGGTATTTTACCGGGGGCTTGCCGTTTAATTTTGTTTTGATACGACGGTTGTTATAGAAGTCTATCCAATCTTTCATTGCTTGAATTAGGCTAGTTTTATCTTCAAAATGTTCATCCATCATTTCTGCTTTCATAATATGAAAGAATGACTCCATTACTGCATTATCAAGGCAAGTCGCTTTACGAGACATACTTTGGAATGCATGATGTTCTTTCAAGAGCGTTCGCCATTGGCGATGTTGATACTGAAAGCCTTGGTCAGTATGAACTGTTGTCCGATAATTTAGTGCCGGAAGTCCTTCTAAAGCTTCTTTGAGCGGTTTAATGGCGAATTCAACTGTTGGATGTTCACTTATATTAAATGCTAAAATTTCTCCAGAGAATAAATCTAGTACCGGTTCCAAATAAACGCGTTCATTTGTTCCCATAGATCCATATCGAAATTCACTGACGTCTGCTACAAGTTTTTGATAGGGTCTGTCGGTCTTAAAGCGACGCTTTAACCGATTAGGGGCAATCCTACCAACTAATCCTTTATACGAGTTATATTTACGAGTTTGGCGATTAAAGGCATGACATATCCAGGCATGTTCTTGCATAATACGTAAAACCCGCTTGTGATTTATCTGAAATCCTAAATCATGCAGAGCACTTGTAATTCGACGGTACCCGTACTTCTTTGTGTATTTTAAATCTTGTTGTCGAATTTCATCAATTGCTTGAATAACTTGATCGTCATTGAATTTTCGACCTTCATGATTTCGAGTGTAGTAATACGTGCTACGCGGTATTTTAATTACTTTGAGAATCAATTTAATTGATACTTGGAATATTTGCCTCAACTCAGTCGCTATTTTCGAGATTTCCTTTGTGCTGATTTTTTCCGAGCTAAGGCTTCTAATTTTTTTAAGTATTCATTCTCAATCTTCAACATTTGATTCTCTTTTTGGAGTTGCTTTAAAGTATCTTTTGTTGTTGAGTTGTCCTTTTGGACAACTGGTTTAGCGTTCTCATTCTTGTGTTTTGCCATATTTTTCGAGTTGCCTCGCTTTCGCTCAAGCCCTTTAATTCCTAATGTCTCAAATCGCTTTTCCCATTGCCAAATTGTACTTGGCGAGGATAAATTAAAGTGTAAGGCGGTTACTGGAAGTGAGGCCTGATTTTGTTTCCTCCAGTTTAATACATCAACTTTAAACTGACTAGTGTATTCTAAGTCCATGGCTTTTGGCTGAAGTCCTTTAATACCAAATCTTTCAAATCGCTGAATCCAAATTGAAACGGTAGCCTTGCTGCCAATCCCATACTTTCTCGCTAGTGAATAAGCTGCCTGACCACTTAAATACTCGGTGACAATCTTAACTTTAAAATCGAAATTAAATTTACTCATAAATGAAACCCCCAAAATTGGATTTTTCTGTCCAACCTTGGGGGTTCAC
>NZ_BJWE01000094.1 GCF_007990205.1 Pediococcus parvulus
TTGGTGAATAACTAATACCGGTTTTTTGTCTGTTTTGAAAATCAGAAAAATAAAAAAGGACATCTGTCCTCTTTGTGCTACGATTTAATCGCCAAAACAAATCGAAAAGAGGAAATTCAGATGTCCCTAACTAATTCTATCTTATGCTTATTCGAAATAACAGACCCAAACTTAATTGTCACTGGTATTTCTAAAGAACGGTGTTCCACAAACCAACGTATTCATGTCGTCCATGCAACTTTGTCTTATCAACTTTTAAAGTGCCCACATTGTGGCCATAAAAGCTTAATTAAAAACGGAACTCACATGAGTCACCTGCGTTTAGGAACCTTATCCGGTGGTCGTTACGAAATGCATTTAAAACGTCAAAGATACCAATGTAAAGATTGTTCAAAAACCTGTGGTGCTAAAACTAAGTTGGTTAATCGTAACGAAACTTTCACACATAATATCAAACATCAAGTGATCGTTTTGGCACGCGATATGTTGACGAGTAAAGAAATTGCTAAACTTTGTGGAATTTCGCCAAGCAGTGTTCAACGAATCCTAAATGCCAATATTCACTTAGCCTATCGTGTTAAACATCTCCCAGAGAATCTTTGCTTTGATGAATTTCGTTCCTGTAATCACTGGATGTCCTTTAATTGTTGCGATGCCGTTAGTCATCGCCGAATTGTTACTTTAAAAGATCGGCTAAGTAAAGATATCATTGACTACTTTGAAGCTCGTTTTTCGGTTCAAGAACGTGCCCAAGTTCAATCAGTGACGATTGACATGAATGCTGAATATGGCAGCTTCATTCATCGCTTATTTCCCAATGCGGCCACGATTATCGATCGTTTCCATATTATTCAACTGGCTGGGCGTGCCTTAGATAATGAACGCACGCAGACCATTCGTACTATCCAAGATAAGCATTCACGAATTTATCATATTTTAAAATCTCAATGGCGTTTATTTCATCTTGATGAAATAAAAGTTAATGATTCTAAGGCTGTTTATTTACGCGGAATTAACGAGTATATGACGCAACAAAACGCCATTGATTTAGCTCTAGACGCTTTTCCCAGATTTAGATCTGTGTATCAAACCTATCAAGGTATCTTAAGTGCCATACACCAAAAGGATGCTAATGCGTTCCAATCCTTACTTACTAACTACCAACCCACTAGTAATCAAATGGACATAACGATCAACACGTTTATCAAAAATGGTTCAGCCCTTCTAAACAGTTGTCGTTATCCATTTTCCAACGGTCCAATTGAAGGACTTAATCGTAAAATCAAGGCATTAAAGCGTAACTGTTTTGGTTTTCGAAATATTGACAACTTCTTTATCCGGATTAGTTTAATTCATGAGTAAACAAAAAGCACATTCACCGAAGTGAATGTGCC
>NZ_BJWE01000095.1 GCF_007990205.1 Pediococcus parvulus
AGAGTATAAAATAGTTTGTGTAAATAAATAAAATCCTATTGAAAAGGGAATCCCTTCCCCGTATGATTAAATCGTCAAACCAAACCAAAACGGAGGGATTCCCCATGGAACAGTTTACCAAAGATTTAACCAAAACTCTATTATCAAATGGCGATGTTAAAGAACTTTTTCGCCAACAACTTGAAAAAGCTATTAATCAAATCTTACAAGCTGAGTTAACTTCGTTACTCGGTTATGATCCTTATGAACGTAATGGTTTTAAGGCTAACAATTATCGGAATGGTCAATACTTTCGGTTAATTGATTCCGAATATGGTAAGTTGAAAATTGCTGTGCCGCGTGACCGACAAGGCAAGTTTCATAATCATTTACTTCCAGCTTATTCTCGTCGTCAAGATGCTTTAGAAACTACAATTATTCAACTTTACTCTAAAGGTGTTACCACTCGTGAAATCGCTGATTTGATTGAGAAAATGTATGGTTCTTATTATTCAGCTACAACTGTTTCTAACATTACTGCTCAAGTAACTGAGCAGATTGAAGCTTTTCATCAACGAACCATTAAAGCAAACTATGTTTGCTTATTCTTAGATGCAACTTATTTACCTTTGCGTCGTGACACAGTTCAAAGAGAAGCGGTTTATATTGCCTTAGGAATTACACCCACTGGAATTAAGGAAGTTCTTGATTATCGCATTGCACCCAGTGAAAATGCTGAAGTCTGGTCGGAAATGGCAGCAGATCTTAAGCAGCGAGGGCTTAAACAGGTTCAATTAATTATTGCGGACGGAATGGTCGGACTTCAACCAGCGCTGTTACATGCTTTTCCTAAAGCAAAATTTCAAAGATGTTTAGTTCATGTTATGCGTAATATTAGTACACATGTCCGTTTAAAAGACCGTGAGGTCATTTTAAATGATTTCAAACAGCTTCATTCGGTAACTAATAAAACTGAAGCTCATAAAATGCTTGCCGATTTTTATAGTACTTGGGAAAAGCAATACACAAATCTGATTAGTCACATTAGGTCAATTGAAAAGGAATTATTAGCTTTTTTGGCTTTTCCAGCCGCAATACGCCCAACCATTTATTCAACAAATATTATAGAATCGCTAAATAAAAAGATTAAACGCAAGACTAAAGCAAAAGAACAGTTTCCCAATGAAAAATCATTAGACAATTTCATTGGAGTGCAAGTAATTAGTTACAACGAAAAGAACTTTAATCGAATTCATCGTGGATTCGGACAAGTTAAGGATACATTAGAATCACTTTTCGACTGAAAAAATTTAATTTTATGGAGAAAGGGCAATCCCTTTTTACACAAACTTCTTGACACTCCC
>NZ_BJWE01000096.1 GCF_007990205.1 Pediococcus parvulus
GCATTTGTAATAACTTCACCAGTAACGTTATCGACAACGACCGTTCGTGTGAAGTTGACAGAATCAGTGTGCGGATTGGCCACTACGTGTCCATTCTGATCAACATAGCTGACGGTCTCATTGACCGTTTTACTTTTCGTTGTCACGTGTGCAAGCGCATATACATAGATGACAGTACCATTGTCACCCGCATGGGTTAAGGTTCCATTCGCATCTAAACTTTTATCATCCATCTTAATAAATCTATAATTAGGAATCGCTAATTGTTTAGTGGTGTACCGACCATTGACATACGCTCCATCTGGATAATTAACTGTTCCTTGAGCTAGCTGATGTCCAGTAGTATCAACATATTTTACATTCACAGTCGCCGCTTCATGAAAATCGAAGCTGGTCAACTTAAATTGTTGTAAATTGTTAAATCCACCAGTTGAGGCGCTGACAATCATGGCCATTGTTTGATAAGAACTAGCAACAGTCGTCGTCCAAGTTAACACTTTGCCACTAGCTTGTGTATAACTAACGGTTAACGTTCTTTTAGCACCATCATAGTTAACTAAAAAATCATGAAAGTGACCATCAATATCCGCTTTACTTAATGCCTGCGGATCTCCTGTGTTCTGAGCCCACCAGCGCTGTACCTTAGAACCATCCGAAGCCGAAATTTCTTGGTTACTCGTTGTGACAAAGGTGCCATATGGTGCGTTCGCTGAGTCACGATCACAACCAAAACTATCAGGATCTGTTGGTGAGATTTCACTTCCGTTTTTATTTCCGTTTTTATTTGATAATGGTATTTGGTAATTATTGGAAAATGTATCTAGCTTGAATCCGATAGCATCTTGCAATCCACCAATACCTAAATTACCGCCAGCAATTCCCAAATCAGTCGTATTTCCACTGTGAAAAGCAAACCCAATTCCATCCGCACCATTCGGGTTAGATCCCAGATTTACCTGACCAGTTAATGTAAAGCTCTTATTCATATCAACCTTACTGGTTAATGAAAAATTACCAACTTTAAAATTTTGATCAGGTGTAATAGTTACAATCCCCGTCTTGGGATCATATGCTGCAGATCCGTTTAAACTAAAGTAATCTAGAAAATTGTCCTTGTCTACATGGGTCAAAGCCGCTTCATCAGACGCCAGCGCTTTACTTGTACGAAGCTGTTGTAACAATGTACTATATGATACTTTTGTCTGGGCGGAGTTCTTTTTAACACTAGTCGAGGTAGCACGAACTGCCTTGCCAGTAGTCGTAGCTGTTAATGATTGGGCTTGGCTTTTAACACTACTAGTTTTCTGACTACTTGCACTGGTCG
>NZ_BJWE01000097.1 GCF_007990205.1 Pediococcus parvulus
CAGGGCCTAGTACATCTTAACGAATGAAAGTGAAAGCCCGTTTTAACTATTTTAAGGTCGCTAAGGGCTTTTTTGAGTGTTTTGTTGCACGCTGCCGAAGTGGGGCATAATTTACTATTTACTAGTTTTAATCTATTTTCAAAATTGCTACAAATTCTATAAAATCAGCTCTTTCCTTGGTAATGACAGGGACGGAGCTGTTTTTGCTTTGGAACAGATTAAGAATTTGTTTTTTGTAACGGGGAAAACAGTTTTATAAAAAGCAACTTGGAACAAAGGGTGCGTTCAAATTCATAAAAAATAGGGAAGTTTGAAATTAGGTCTAAATTTTGGCATCTGAATATGGTATGCTTATTGGTGCACTTTTTGATTTTGAAATTTTGAATAAA
This sequence comes from Pediococcus parvulus, assembly GCF_007990205.1. Classification (GTDB taxonomy): domain Bacteria; phylum Bacillota; class Bacilli; order Lactobacillales; family Lactobacillaceae; genus Pediococcus; species Pediococcus parvulus. The sequence goes on from NZ_BJWE01000097.1 coordinate 390, forward strand.
TGCGGTTAATTAATAAAAGTTGAAATCAATATACTTTAATTTATTTGAGAAATAGCGTAAGGAAAACGTTTAAGCTTGTTTAAAGACGACAGCATAATTTAAAATGAAACGCAATATGTTGTAGACCAATTAGTTATGATATACTAAATATTGATTATAGATAAAAGAGGGGCCTTGTATGGTGATAATTACAGCAGGAATGATTGGTGTTGGGAAAACAACGTTAACTGGAAAGATTGCAAAGCATTATGGTTCAAAAGCTTTTTACGAACCAGTTGGTGATAATCCAGTATTGCCATTATATTATTCTGATCAAAAAAGTTATGGATTTTTACTGCAAATTTATTTTTTAAATAAACGATTTGCAATGATAAAAAAAGCACTTTCTGATGATAATAATGTTTTGGATCGCTCAATTTATGAAGATGCATTGTTTACTCGTGAAAATAATAAAGAAGGTAACATTACAGATACCGAATTTGGTGTTTATTTGAATCTTCTGGATAATATGATGAATGAGTTGAATGACCTTCCTAAGAAAGCACCAGACTTGATGGTGTATGCGGAAACCGATTTTGATACGATTTTATATCGTATTAAAAAGCGGGGTCGTGACTATGAACAATTCGACAATAATCCTGAACTTGAGGACTATTATCTTAAGATGTGGGCAGCGTATAAAGAATGGTATCGTGATTACGATGCAAGTCCTAAGCTCAAAATTGATTTACAAAAGTACGATTTAGAGAATCCAAAAAATGTTGAAACTGTACTGGGTCAAATTGATACAGCTTTAGCGAAGATTCGCGAACCAAAAGATGTTGAAGAAGCAATGTAAAAAAAC
>NZ_BJWE01000098.1 GCF_007990205.1 Pediococcus parvulus
GGATTTAGGTCAAGAATCTGGACACATTTTATGTATAATTTAAGCGACTAATTTTTCCTTTTCATTTGGAGTTAAATAATCAATGCTACTGTGAATTCGAGCACTGTTATAAAAGCTCTCAATGTAGCTGAATATTGCAGCATTTGCTTCTTCAAAATCCTGATAATGGTGTTGGTAAACCTCTTCTTTTTTCAAACTGGCGTGAAATGATTCCAAACATGAATTGTCATAGGGACAGCCACGCTTGCTATAAGAATGGCGAATATGGTGTTGCGCTAAGATCTGTTCAAAGCCAGCACTGCGGTACTGGCTACCCAGATCGGTATGCACAATTAAGTTATTAGTCGTCTTTCTAGTTTCAAAGGCTTGTTGAAAAGTGCTGATCACAAGATCAGCAGTCATATGACGGCTGATTTTATGGGCAATGATTTTACGTGAATATAAATCCTGAATGCTTGATAAATAACACCAGCCATTGGCTTTGGTGTGAATATAAGTTATGTCTGCACACCACTTTTGATTTGGACTGGTTGTACGAAAATCTTGCGCGAGTATATTTGAATAATCAGTCGCATCAATATCATTAGTTTGTTGATAATGCCACTTCTTGCGCGTGATTGATTTTAACCCCATTTGGCGCATTAATCGTTGAACTAGCTTAATACTGGCAGTCTTACCTTCTTTTTGTAACGCTTTTAGAATTTTAGGTGCCCCGTAGATACGTCTAGAATTAAAGTAAATGCGTTTAATCGACTGGCTAAGTGTCTTACGACGCTTGGCTTGTGGCGATACATGATTCTGCTGATGTTCATAGTAAGTTGAGCGTGGAACTGAGAGTACTTTACAGGTTTCTTTGATACTATGGTGCTTCAAATTAATATCAACGGCTGTCTGCCAGTCATCTGGGTTTACTTTTTGGCGAATATGGTTAAGGCTTTTTTTAAGATGTCATTCTCACTTTCTAGCTGTTTCAAACGTTTTTGCAACGCTAAAACATCTGATTTGGAAATTCCACTTCCTTTGTCTTCTTTATATAGATTAATCCATTTGTAAATAGTTACATTTGATACACCATATTCGTCTGTAAGATCAGCTACCGGGGCGCCATCCTGGTACAGCTTGACAATCATTTTTCTAAAATCTACTGAGTACTTTTT
>NZ_BJWE01000099.1 GCF_007990205.1 Pediococcus parvulus
TGAGCTATTACAAAATGAACTTTCTGCATTTTTAGGTTATGAGCCCTATGATAGGAATGGCTTCAATTCAGGAAATTCTCGTAATGGCCACTACACGAGAACCTTTAATACAAAATATGGCGAATTGAATCTTACGATTCCCCGTGATCGAAACGGAGAATTTGTTAACCACACATTACCAGCCTATCAACGACGAACAGACCAGTTAGAACAAACCATCATTCAGCTTTATCAAAAGGGAATTACCACTCATGAGATCGCCGATCTGATGGAAAAAATGTATGGTTCCTATTACACGCCACAGACAGTTTCCAATCTAACTAAGGTAGTTAACGAACAAGTTGAAGCTTTCAAGAATCGAACGTTATCAGAACGGTACGCTGTCGTTTATTTAGATGCCACATATCTTCCCTTGCGACGTGACACAGTTGCCAAAGAAGCAGTTCATATTGCGATTGGCATTCAACCTAATGGTCATAAGGAAGTGCTGTCTTACAAGATAGCTCCGACAGAATCTAGTTCTGTGTGGTCTGAAGTATTAGCTGATTTGAAGGATCGTGGCGTACAACAAACCTTACTTTTTGTGGCCGATGGATTGGTTGGCCTCGAAACTGCCGTTGGTAAATATTATCCAAACGCCGTTATTCAGCAATGCCTAGTTCATGTAAGTCGTAATATTTCGCATCATGTACGGGTTCATGACCGTAAAGCTGTGTTAAATGATTTTAAGTTAATTCATCAAGCAACCAATAAACGAATGGCTGAGCACAGCTTAGCCAACTTTGTTGACCATTGGCGCAAAAGATATCCCAAAGTTACGCAAGCTTTATTAAAGAACCAGAAATTACTGGTATTTTTTAATTTTCCACCGGCTATCCGGTCTAGTATTTATAGTACCAATCTTATCGAATCATTTAACAAAAAATTTAAGCGACAAACAAAGAAACGTGAACAATTTCCCAACGAAGAATCTTTGGAAAGAACCTTAATGACTGTAATTCTTGATTACAATGACAAATTTGGGCGACGAACACATAAAGGGTTCAACCTAGTTCAAGACACTTTAGAATCAATGTTTTAGTTCAAAAGTGA
>NZ_BJWE01000100.1 GCF_007990205.1 Pediococcus parvulus
AAGTACGGCCAACTTAACTTAACCATTCCTCGAGATCGCAATGGCCGGCTTGAAAATCATACCTTGCCAGCCTACGGTCGGCACAGTGATAATTTAGAAACAACGGTCATTCAGTTGTATACCAAGGGAATTACCACTGCTGAAATTGCCGAACTCATTGAGAAAATGTACGGTGCTCACTACTCCAAAGCCACGGTTTCCAACATGACTAAAGCCGTCAATGAACAGGTTCAAGCTTTCCAGCAACGTCGACTGGCTTCACAATATGCGGCCATCTTCTTAGATGCCACTTACTTGCCGTTAAAGCGGGATACCGTTCAAAAAGAAGCCGTTCATATTGCGATTGGCATTCGTCCAGATGGTACGAAAGAAGTGCTGAACTACCAAGTGGCGCCAACGGAATCGACTGGAATCTGGACTGAACTGCTGGGAACCTTGATCAAGCAGGGCGTTAAAGATGTGCTGTTGTTTGTGGCCGATGGGTTAGTTGGTTTGGATGAAGGCTTGAATCGGCATTTCCCTAAAGCCAAACGACAACGTTGCCTGGTTCATGTTGGGCGGAATCTGATGAACAAAGTTCGCGTAAAAGACCGCAAGGCCGTGATCAGTGACTTTAAACAAGTTCATCGGGCCGCCAACCGTGAAGCAGCCGAACTGAAACTGAATGAGTTCGCCAACAACTGGCATCAGACCTATCCCAAATTAATCAAAGATCTGCTTAAAATGCCGAATTTACTCACTTTCATGGACTTTCCACCAGCTATCCGGCAATCACTATACTCCACTAACCTGATTGAGAACTTTAATAAGCATCTCAAGCGCACCACCCACCACAAAGAACAATTTCCAACGGAAGATTCACTGGATCGCTTCTTGGTTTCTCAGTTTAATGTTTATAACGAGAAGTCTCTGAAGCGGATCCACCGAGGGTTCAAAGGACTCCAGGACACCTTGGAAGCATCATTTATTTAAGTTAGATACATATTATATGTACGAAGGCATTTCATTTACACAAGATTCTTGACGCTACC
>NZ_BJWE01000101.1 GCF_007990205.1 Pediococcus parvulus
GGTAGATTGTAAAATTAATCCGAACGCTGTTCGGACAAAAAAGATCAGCTTCCTTTAAAATGGTGTTTACCACAAACCCATCTTTTAGGAGCTGATCTTTTGTCTAGTATAACCTATTCCGAACGAATTAAAATCGAAACCTTTTGTGAACTAGGGCTGTCCAATATCCAAATGGGCGTTCGGCTGAACCGATCACCGTCAACAATTTCTTATGAATTATCTCGATGTCAACCTTATCAGGCTGAATTAGCACAAACAGATGCCGAATACAAGCGATCACGATGTGGTCGGAAAACTAAGCTGAGCGATGAGTTAAAGCAAAAAATTCTCAACCATTTACGTCTAAGCTGGTCACCAGGAATGATTGCTCACGAATTTAAACTAGCTACTAAATCTATTTATAATTGGCTAAATCAGGGGAGAATTGGTTTCTCCTTGAATGATCTACCTGAACATGGCGTACGCCAACGGCGTAACGTTGACCAACGATCCAAATATAATCAATCTTTGGGGCGATCAATTGAACAGCGTCCCATGATGATTAATCAACGTAATCGCATCGGCGATTTTGAACTAGATACAGTCGTTGGTCCTCGTGGGCATAGTAAGGCAGTTTTATTAACTTTAATCGATCGCAAATCACGGTTCCTTTGGGCATACCGGTTAAAAGATCGGACGACAGCGACTGTTAATGAAGCACTAACTAAGTTCCTAACCACTTTTAATGGTCCGGTGCACAGCTTTACTGTGGACCGTGGCACTGAGTTTAGTGGGCTAGTATCACTTGAATCACAATATGGTATTAAGACCTATTACTGCCATGCTTATACGCCAGCTGAACGTGGTAGTAATGAACGCTTTAATCGGAATTTACGTTATTTTTATCCTAAAGGGACTCGTTTTGAGCACATTAGTGCTCAAGATTTAACGACGACGTTACTCCAAATTAACCAGCGACCGCTTAAAATACTCGACTGGCAAACACCGTATCAGG
>NZ_BJWE01000102.1 GCF_007990205.1 Pediococcus parvulus
AATTAACTTACATCATTGAAAGCTAACTCCCCTGTATAGCTTTAAAGACCGAATCATACCGCGAATGTGATTCGGTCTTTTTCTGTCTAGAAAGACAAAAAATTAAAATCCAAAAGCAATTTAAGCACACCATTTTTCTTGTGGTCAGAGTTGGGGCGATAAGGATGATTGAAGAGGGAGTTACAAGAAATTTCAAATCGTTTTTTACTTTTAATCTTCGTTTAAAGTGAGGGTATTAATATGAATTCATTCATTAAGAAAGCAACAGTTCAATAGCCCTTTTAGTGGAAGAGCAGAATGGCCTTTCAAGATGAAATTTTTCATATATTCAACTCCCCTGTAAAATTAACTTACATCATTGAAAGCTGACTTCCCCGGCTGGCTTAAAGACCGAATCATACCGCGAATGTGATTCGGTCTTTTTATGTCTAAAAAGACAGACAATTAAAATCCAAAAGCAGTTTAAGCGCGCCATTTTTCTTGCGGTCAGCTGAGGTCACAAGAATGGACAACGTCCGAAGCACGAAAGATTTTCGGCCCGGAATTCAACTCAAAAAGTCGTGTGGTTCTTTTTACTACAGCAATGAGCAAGAGGTATCAAAATAAAAGAATATTTTTTGGCTTTTAATCTTCGTTTAAAGTGAAGGTTTTAAGATGTGTTTATTCATTAAGAAGGAACCACTCCAACAGGTCATTTTAATGACGCAGCATGATTTGGTGTTCTTAATGAAGATGAGTTTTTTTGAGAGAAAAATAGTCATTAGTATTTGAGAAAGAAGTGGTTTTTTCATAACCTTCCAAATTGGAAGAAGATGGAATATTTTCCATATGTTCAACTCCCCTGTAA
>NZ_BJWE01000103.1 GCF_007990205.1 Pediococcus parvulus
ATTCAAAATCTCCACCAATACGATTTGACAGAGACCCAAAAAAATGACCGCAAGCAATGAGTTCCATTGCTTGTGGTCACGCCTAATCGAATTAGTAACGATCCACAAAAACTTTATCCATGAGTAATTGTAGCCCAATTCCTTTCTAATGTAAACGCTTTATTTAGTTTCCTTTTTGTATTTCATCTCTCATCCCATGTTTGGCACGCATTTGCAGCCCATAAATAAATTAATTTTTTTGCTGAGAAACTATCTATACAACTAATAATCCAGTAGTTAATATGATCATTAATAAACGAGTACCTTTAATTCTGATCATTTCAAACGCCGGACTAACTTGGTTTTAGTCTTCTGTTTTTTGACGGTTATGAATAAGTTGCATAGTTTGTCGGACAATGGGTTGTGCAATCAATAGTTCAACAGCTAGAGCAATTGCAAAGTTTCGGGGCCATTTCACAAAAAATTGCTGAAATGGTGTCCAACTAATTTGTTGGCTGCCAATCCAAGTTCCCAAAACTGTCATAAATATCGAAATTAATAAAACAGAGCACAAACCATTAATCACCATGTGCGCCAAAAAACTGTCTTCACGATCGACAATTCTTTCTGTCAGCCATCCAGCAGGCTGTTGTGTCAAAAGCACGATAGCCAAAACCGTTATCCACATTAATGGAATAATGGCTAAAACTTGGTGCCAAGTTTGCCAGCTAAATCCAATCTCAAACCCCGTAATAACGGGGGCAATAATATTTACTGAGATTATGGAAATTAAAAACATAAATAAAACTGTTTCCTTCTTGTTCTGTGGTAATTTTGTACTAGGCCCTG
>NZ_BJWE01000104.1 GCF_007990205.1 Pediococcus parvulus
AACAAAATAGGCTAATCAATGGTATGTACATTTGATTAGCCTATTTTAACTGTTTTGAAAAAATTAGTTGTCAAACTGTGCAAGTTTTAACAAAGTGCGAACCATTTGGCAGGTAAATCCATATTCATTGTCATACCAAGCAACGGTTTTGACCAGCTGTGAATTGCCTGCAGAAACAACTTCGGTTTGAGTGGGATCAAATATTGAACCAAATGTTGTGTTAATTACATCACTGGATACAATTTGATCTTTATTCCAACCAAAGCTCTCATTATTTTTTGTATAGGGCTTGACGCGTTCATTAATTTCATCAACTGTTAAGTGAGAGATTTTAAGGATAGTCACAAGTTCGGTTAACGAACCATCGGTCACTGGAACTCGTTGGGCGTGTCCTTGAAGTCTGCCATTAAGATGGGGCAAAACTAATCCGATTGCCATAGCAGCTCCTGAAGAATGTGGAATTGTGTTTTTGGCGGCTGCCCGTGCTGCTCGTAGATTGCCACCGCGAACAGGACCATCTAACAACATTTGAGTTGAGGTATAGGCATGGACCGTTGTCATCGTGCCAGCGACTACGCCAAATTCTTTATCTAGCGCATCGGCCATGGGTGCTAAACAGTTGGTGGTACAAGAACCAGCAGAAATAATTTGATCATTAGAGTTTAAAATGTTGTCATTTGTACGATAAACAATTGTTTTTATGTCTGTACCAGCAGGCGCAGAAATTAAAACCCGTTTAACTCCTGCGCGTAAATGCGCTTGAGCTTTTTTTAAA
>NZ_BJWE01000105.1 GCF_007990205.1 Pediococcus parvulus
TGATACCTGATTTTTTCGTCTTGGTGTCTTTTATTTGGCCACTTTTAAAAGGTGGCTAACTTGATTATAAAATTCGCGTTTTTTTAAGTTATGTAAATTAGCCAAAATAATAACGATTCCCATTACTAAAAAAACCAATATTAGAATACTAGATATTTGGGTGGTATTCAGAAAATTAGAAATATTCCAATTCCAACTCTCGTTGATTTGGGCGTACTGGATACCATTACGTTTAAACATTCGCTGAATCGAACTCTGACTAACATGCCCGACAAAGTAAAGGGGATAACGAATATCACTCGTTTGCATCTCTTGTTTTGAAGCAAGCGATTCTTTAGGCACTCTGGCCTTTCCATAAACGTACATTTTAGTTTGGGTATTTCCTGTATCGTTTACGGTTTGCACATTAAATACCTTTATAGCCGAAACATGATGTTCATTGGTATAACTTGTAATCGCCGAATTAAACTTTTTACTATCAACCCCACCCTGCATTCCATTGATTTCATACGCAGTACGACTTGATTCAATATATGTCGGTGCCGTCGACTGAACAAAAGTAAAAAGTACGAGTAAACAAATGATACTGACCATCCAAATCGTGATACGTCTAATTCTATTCACTTTAATTACTCCCCCGGGAATTTTATATTTGAGGACCTAGATTCACAAAAACTGAATATGGTGGATCTGTAACTACATAAATTCATAATAACTACTACTCTGAAAAATCGGGGTCTACACTTTCTGGTA
>NZ_BJWE01000106.1 GCF_007990205.1 Pediococcus parvulus
GAATCAGCATCTTTGCCTTCAATCAAGCGAACAATATCATAACGAGTTTTACGTTCCGTGAAGGTCAATAATACACTTTCATGTCCACTGCGTTTACCAACTACAGTATCAATCTCAAAGTGGCCGAATTCCTTGCGTTTGTCGACACGTTTAGGACGTTCCTCAATACTTTTACCAGCTAAACGTCGATGCTTGTTTGACCAGTGATGGTTAGTACGGCGGTTAGCCTTCTCCACCAAATCAAGATTACGGATCTCTAACAATTGCGCATCGATATAGTTGTAGAGAGTTTTCGTACAAACCATCTCCGTGCGCTTAAACAGATGTTGTTGGTGGGCGAAGCCGACTGCTGCATCAGGTGACCAATCATCTTGGTGGAAATGATCATCAAAGTAAGCCAGAAAGTTAGTAACAAATTTAAATTTTAGAGGTCGATGACAGCGTTGTCGATTCGTTTGATACCGAACTTGGGCCGTATCAGGCGCATAAACGCTAAAGTACTGTTCTTTACCATTGAGTTTCTTTACCTGTTGAATGCGGCCACGCTTAAGCTCATTATTAATAGTTTGATGACAGACACCAATTTCAGCGGCAATTTGACGAGCAGATTTGCCTGCAGAAAGTAAGCCAGCAATTCTGCCTCGCTCAATTGGAGTTAAATGATGACCCTTTACGTGAGATGTGATAAGCTGTTCTTGCACCAAGACGAAAACCTCTTTCATTGTTTAGTGTGGGAACTTCAATGA
>NZ_BJWE01000107.1 GCF_007990205.1 Pediococcus parvulus
AGCTCTTAACTATATTGATTCGACACTCTTCTAAAACCAGCGGCTTTATACGGATTGACAATAACGGGCTCTTAACTATATTGATTCGACACTCTTCTAAAACACAAAGCGGCATTTTAGGGGTTATGTTTGAGCTCTTAACTATATTGATTCGACACTCTTCTAAAACCCAAATAAGCGGCGTAAACTTAATTCCAAAGCTCTTAACTATATTGATTCGACACTCTTCTAAAACTGATGTATCCACGAGTCAAATTCATTTCTCGCTCTTAACTATATTGATTCGACACTCTTCTAAAACGCCGATCGACAGTATCTTTATATGTCGTAAGCTCTTAACTATATTGATTCGACACTCTTCTAAAACCATGCGGATCAGCTGTGTTGAATGATTCACGCTCTTAACTATATTGATTCGACACTCTTCTAAAACCTTGTCCTAAAGCATTAGCCGCCTGACCTTGCTCTTAACTATATTGATTCGACACTCTTCTAAAACCTTGGGAGCCGACGAACTTGCAAAAATAGCGCTCTTAACTATATTGATTCGACACTCTTCTAAAACTTGACTATCTGGAGAAATATGTGTTAAGCAGCTCTTAACTATATTGATTCGACACTCTTCTAAAACCCCTTATTATACTGGGCTTTATCACTCTTTGCTCTTAACTATATTGATTCGACACTCTTCTAAAACCGATCAAATGAACAATACTTCTGCTAACAAG
>NZ_BJWE01000108.1 GCF_007990205.1 Pediococcus parvulus
AAGAGTGTCGAATCAATATAGTTAAGAGCAAAAAAATGATCGCTAACGGCCGGTTTAAGGTTTTAGAAGAGTGTCGAATTAATATAGTTAAGAGCGAATACTGTCCTTGCCGTGTAAATAGTCATGTTTTAGAAGAGTGTCGAATCAATATAGTTAAGAGCATTCACTGATAAAGAAATCGAACAACTAAAGTTTTAGAAGAGTGTCGAATCAATATAGTTAAGAGCAAATAAATTTTATGTATACAGCAAAAAACTGTTTTAGAAGAGTGTCGAATCAATATAGTTAAGAGCCGTTCTTATCAGCAAGTTTGCCGATGATGTGTTTTAGAAGAGTGTCGAATCAATATAGTTAAGAGCACTTACAAGCGCAAGCCAAGACACGCCTGTGTTTTAGAAGAGTGTCGAATCAATATAGTTAAGAGCTGGAGGTGGTAGCTAATGGCAAACGTAGTCGTTTTAGAAGAGTGTCGAATCAATATAGTTAAGAGCATTCGGCGATGGTCATAGTCGATCCGTCTGGTTTTAGAAGAGTGTCGAATCAATATAGTTAAGAGCATGGAAGACTTGCAGACCAAGATGGATAAGGTTTTAGAAGAGTGTCGAATCAATATAGTTAAGAGCTCAAGGGGCCGTCTGTTAAATGGTTGATTAGTTTTAGAAGAGTGTCGAATCAATATAGTTAAGAGCTAAGAAGCGTCGTGAAAAGAAGCGGAGGAA
>NZ_BJWE01000109.1 GCF_007990205.1 Pediococcus parvulus
GGCTAACGTTTTAGAATTTGATTAGGTTCAGGATTGGGTTGTTTGATTTTCGAATTTTTCTTTAGCAAAATCTTTCAACTTTTGTTGAGTTCGATTGCTTATTTCTTAGTGCACATCATTTAAATGATTTTTGTTGTGGACTAGTGTTTGATGAACCTGTTAGTCTAAGTTCCTGCTGATTGCCCTTTAAAATTTGTTGGGCTTATGGGGCAACAGTAAGGGCACCAAGTGTGTCACGATATTGTTAAGCGTCGGTATCAGTTAGTTTCAAATCGATCACATCTGGCCGGTTAAGTAAATCAAAATAGATTGCTAAGACGTTGTTGTCATCGAATCGTATACCAAATAAGGTACTAATGGTCATGCGGCCATCTGGAAAAAGGCACATTGGATAGTCCATTTTCTAGTGACCAAAACAAATATTCTGAATGATCATTTTTTGACTACCAATAGTCTGCTACGGCCTGGGGAATTGATCGCGCACAAGTCACGGAACCAACTAAGGTTAAAGCAGCTAGCCTGGGTAATTCGCAAGTATTGCCGCGGGACAATTTTAACCAAACCGAAATTGAAACGGTCATTAAAGAAATTGGGGAACAGGTGGCGGCGCGACTTCGGCACCACCATAAACTAGCGGGGTGTCTATCGCTAAGCATTGGGTTTTCCTATGCCGCAGCTGAAGCAGATGGTCGCGGTGGCTTTCACCAAG
>NZ_BJWE01000110.1 GCF_007990205.1 Pediococcus parvulus
TGCTGGAACAACAGCCTGGACAGCGACAAATGGTGATACGACCTTTGATGCCGTTGTTAGCCCAGTGGTGCCGGGATCTGTAGCTGATAAAGCGCAGACAGCTGCCGTAACTGACTTGAATGCCGATTCAGCAGATGTTAATGAGACCGTGACATACACGAAAGTCGGATCATTGGTACCAAGCTCAAGTGATGGGAACTTCCCTGGAGCACCAACAGTAGTCTATCCAAATGACCCAAGTGATGCGACGAAGGTTACACCAGCCGGTGTACCGACGGTACCAGGTTATACAGCACATGATCCAGAAGGTAATGTTTTGACACCAGGTAGCAGTTATCAGCCAAGTGATCCGACGAAAGATACAACGATCACCTATACAGCAGATAAGCAAAAAGGTAGTGTCAGCTACGTTGATGATACGACCGGAAAAACTTTAAAGACGGATTCAATTTCAGGAACAACGGGCTCGAAATCCAGTTATAGTACTAGTGGCAACATTGCGGATTATAAGAAACAAGGGTATGAGTTGGTTACTGATGGCTATCCAGCAGATTTGACGTTCGACAATGATGACACAACTGATCAGAACTTCACGGTTCACTTGAAGCATCAGCTGACGCCAGTGAATCCAACGGATCCACAGACACCGGGAGCGCCAATCAATCCAGATG
>NZ_BJWE01000111.1 GCF_007990205.1 Pediococcus parvulus
AATGCTCCTATGTCAATAAATGGCACATCTTTTTCTAAACACTCGTTCTAATTCTGTCGGAATTAAACCAACTGATGTAATTTGAGGTTCGGATTACCAAGTCCTCAAAATTGAAAAAAGTTGTTTGAAAGGCAAACTCTCTCTTCAACAATGAGTGAAAAGCTTCAATTGGCCCATTATCATAAGGATAACCTTGTTTTGAGTATGAGTGGCTAATCTGATGCCGTTCAAGTAAAGTTTCAACTTCGTTGCTGGTGTACTGTGAACCCATGTCAGAGTGAAAATATTGTGGCTTTTGATGACATTCAAGCGCCTGATTAATCGTTTCTACAACTAACGTCGCCTCCATCTGACGACCAATCTTGAAAGCAAGAACTTGATGAACCTTTGGTTCGTAAATAGAACTGAGATAACCCCAGGTTCCTGGACGTAATTCCAAATAAGTAATGTCAGCACGCCATATCCTTGCATTGGGCTGGTGCTTGATTAAATTGGGGCGTTG